>NZ_JASOPB010000039.1:0-346 GCF_030218125.1 Haemophilus sp. UMB1048 | reverse complement strand
AGTTAACTCACTGACTGATGATCGGGTACTGAAAGAAGTTATGAGACTGGGGGCGTTACAGAAAAAACTCTTTATCGACGGCAAGCGTGTCGGGGACAGGGAATATGCGGAGGTGCTGATCGCTATTACGGAGTATCACCGTGCCCTGTTATCCAGGCTTATGGCAGATTAGCTTCCCGGAGAGAAAACTGTCGAAAACAGACGGTATGAACACCGTAAGCTCCCAAAGTGATCACCATTCGCTTTCATGCATAGCTATGCAGCGAACTGAAAACGATCCTGACGCATCCTTCCTGTTTTCCCGGGGTAAAACATCTCTTTTTGCGGTGTCTGCGTCAGAATCGCG
>NZ_JASOPB010000038.1:0-369 GCF_030218125.1 Haemophilus sp. UMB1048 | reverse complement strand
GGTGGATGAAAACAGCCGCGAGATGTGTTTCGTCAGCCCGGATATCCTGTTTGAACGCATGGGGGTTACGCCATGAGATTACTGCTGCTGTTAGGGCTGTTTATCAGCCCGCTGGTCAGCGCCCTCACGCTTGATGATCTGCAAAAACAATTTAGCGAACAGCCGGTGGTACGCGCCCACTTCGATCAGGTTCGCACGATTAAGGATCTGCCGCAGCCGCTGCGATCCCAGGGGCAGATGTTGATCGCCCGCGATAAGGGGTTGCTGTGGGATCAAACCTCGCCAGTCCCGATGCAGCTGTTGCTGGATGACAAACGGATGGTGCAGGCGATCAACGGCCAGCCGCCGCAAACCATTACTGCCGAAAAC
>NZ_JASOPB010000037.1:0-381 GCF_030218125.1 Haemophilus sp. UMB1048 | reverse complement strand
TAGGATAGTAAGCGAGGTTGTGAGCGGCACTAAACCAGCTATGCAGCACCTGCAATTTGTGAAGCTGGTCGATAAGCTGGAAAAGGGGGATTGCCTCGTTGTTCTCAAAATTGACCGTTTAGGCCGTGACAATATCGACGTGCAACAAACTATCACGATGCTACTTGAGCGAGGGATTAACGTTGTATCGCTCGACCTGCCAGAACGCGACCTGAGCACACCCGCTGGCAAAATGATGCTTCAAATGATGGCAGTCTTTGCAGAGTTCGAACGCAACAAGATTAGCGAGCGCACCAAGGAAGCCTTAACAGCGCGTAAGGCGCAAGGAATGAAGCTAGGACGACCGGAAGCAACGGACACTTACCAACCGGTGCAGGCATT
>NZ_JASOPB010000036.1:0-381 GCF_030218125.1 Haemophilus sp. UMB1048 | reverse complement strand
GAACACCGAACGGCTCAAAACGACAAGTTTTCTCCCCTGGTGCGTGGCGCTCTGACGGGGTTTCCTGTTTCCAAACTTCACATCTCGCCAGGACAAAAAAAAACCGACCTGGGGTCGGTGGCAAGAATCAGAGTCTATGGGAAATATTTTAGTTATCGGATGCTCAATATTCACAAACGCAAAAAATGCCTCAGTGATGCCCTAAAACAACCTTTCCAGAAGGAGTCCGCGCTTTACGATGCACGGAAGAGATAAAAAACCCCACAAAAGTGGGGAACCAAGAGAAACAACAATTACAGGTTGTTGGTTGTGTTCGAACAACGATGAAGTAGCTACGCTAAATAATAATTACCGTACAGGCCCTACATATTCAACACTAAA
>NZ_JASOPB010000035.1:0-389 GCF_030218125.1 Haemophilus sp. UMB1048 | reverse complement strand
AAATCTCGGTGTGAGCCTGGCTGGGGCCAAAAAGAAAAAACCTTACTGCTTTTACTGGGAGGTTTTCGAATATGGCTTATGCAATTTTAAGAGTGGAAAAAACAAAAAATACTTCAATCGCTGGAAAAAATTCTCACAATATGCGATTGAGGAAAACACATAATGCAGATCCTAACCTTAAATCCCAAAACCGAATTTTAATCGGTTCTGGTGATTTAAGGACTGATATTAATGCAAGGTTTCAAGCAACAAATGTTAAAGCTCGTAATTCTACTTCTGTTATTTGTAATGAATTAGTTTTAACAGCTTCTCCGGAATTTTTTGCAAATAGCAAAAATTTAGAGGATTGGATTAAAGTTCAAATGGAATATTTGCATAATGAATATGGA
>NZ_JASOPB010000034.1:0-419 GCF_030218125.1 Haemophilus sp. UMB1048 | reverse complement strand
ATCCTGTAATGCATCCAGTCTCGAGGACAGTGTACGGAAAAGATGCTCCGCATCATCGTGGAGTTTCTCACAAAGGTCGGCCTCTGCATCAAGATCAAGCTCGTTAAGCTTCTCCAGCAGGAGCAGAGACTGATGCTGGAGGAATTTAGCCATGTTCAGAGCTGTTTTCTGTTGTTTTGTCATAAGAAGCCTCAGAGCGTCAGTGCTCAATGTAGGGATGTTCTCTTTTCCGCTTCCTCGCTCACTCAGTCGCTACGCTCCTGCCGTTCGGCTGCGGCGAGCGGTCGCAACTCACGTATAAGAGCATAAGACGACAGGGCTGATAACCGGAGGGGACAAGATAAGGTCGCGGCGTTGCCGTTTTTCCATAGGCTCCGCCCCCCTGACAAGCATCACAGAAGCGGACGCTCAAATCAGTG
>NZ_JASOPB010000033.1:0-422 GCF_030218125.1 Haemophilus sp. UMB1048 | reverse complement strand
GCGCACACAATCGAACCGAAGGTGAGATTGTATAAGTGCGCACTTCGTGATTTCTGCGCATTATGCCAGCTCAGTTTTTAAACTACCAGTGACGAGCTAAAATGCGATTTTTCACCGCGCACGGAGTTACATCATGAGCAGAACACTCGAACAGAAAATTGCCGAAGCTGAAGCCAGATTGCAGCGTCTGAAGGCAAAGAGCCGGAGCCTGGACACAGCGCAGAAGGTCATTGTGGGTGCAGCATTGCTGGCAAAGGTCAGAAAGCCGGAGGAAGTGCAGTTGCGAGCTTGGTTACTCCAGTTCCTGAAGGCAGAGGTGACACGGCAGGCTGATGTGAGCAGGATACAGCCGTTGATTGACGAACTGAACGCGTTGCCAAAACCCGTCCCCAAAGGCGTGTCAAAAAACGGCCAGCAGGCGT
>NZ_JASOPB010000031.1:0-483 GCF_030218125.1 Haemophilus sp. UMB1048 | reverse complement strand
GAATTCGAGCGCTATGCACTCCGTATGGCCTCCTGTAGCGGTTTGTTACGTTTTGGTTGGTCTACCATCATGGAAACCGGAGAAACGCGCCTACGGCTTCGTAGTGCGCAATTTTGCCGTGTCCGTCATTGCCCTGTCTGCCAGTGGAGAAGAACCCTCATGTGGCAAGCCCGTTTTTATCAGGCTCTACCGAAAATCGTTGTGGATTACCCGTCTTCCCGATGGTTGTTTCTGACGTTAACTGTCAGGAACTGCGAGATAGGTGAACTTGGAACAGTCCTTACAGCAATGAATGCGGCGTTTAAGCGAATGGAAAAGCGAAAGGAGCTATCACCTGTTCAGGGGTGGATCAGGGCTACGGAGGTGACGCGAGGTAAGGATGGCAGCGCACATCCGCATTTTCACTGTCTGCTGATGGTGCAACCTTCTTGGTTTAAAGGGAAGAACTACGTTAAGCACGAACGTTGGGTAGAACTCTGGCGC
>NZ_JASOPB010000030.1:0-504 GCF_030218125.1 Haemophilus sp. UMB1048 | reverse complement strand
AAATTCAGTGCCGCTCAGGTCGGCACCTGAAAAATCGCAGTTAAAAAATGTACTATTTTCAACTTTCTCACCGGTGAAGCGATTTCTGTCAATTTTTTCGCCAACTAATGCCAGAGTCATATCTATGCCTGTGTTTTTATACAGTAATGACGCCATGGTAAACCTTATGACGTTATGCGTCAAACCCGCCAGTATGACACCTGCAAATGCGTATTAGATCTGGTGTTTCTTCAGCAAGGCACGTAGCTGATGATAAGTCAGACCCAGTAATTCAGCGGCTTTTTTCTGGTTAAATTTAGCCTGCTGTAAGCTGGTTTGTAGAAAGTCTTTCTCTTGCTGCTGCTGGAATTCACGCAGATCCAGCGTTATAACGATGTGTATCCTATGTGCTCGGATTGGATAGATTTCCATTACGGTGAAGGATCTTCTTGAGATCCTTTCTGTGGCGTCGTAATCTCTTGCTCTGTAAACGAAAAAACCGCCCTGCAAGGCGGTTTTTCGAAG
>NZ_JASOPB010000002.1:0-297664 GCF_030218125.1 Haemophilus sp. UMB1048 | reverse complement strand
TTAAAAAATATTTTTAAAACAAGTCAATCAACAAGTGCCCACACAGATTGTCTGATATATTGTTAAAGAGCAAAAAAAATAATTGGTCGGCGAGATAGGATTTGAACCTACGACCCACTGGTCCCAAACCAGTTGCGCTACCAAGCTGCGCTACTCGCCGTCAGATTTCTCACTTAAGAGAAGATGGGGTGGCTAATGGGATTCGAACCCACGACAACTGGAATCACAATCCAGGGCTCTACCAACTGAGCTATAGCCACCATTGATTAGTTGTTTATCGCATTGACTTCTGGCGCGCTCGACAAGATTCGAACTTGCGACCTTTGGCTCCGGAGGCCAACGCTCTATCCAACTGAGCTACGAACGCGTTACTGCGTCGTTGCAGGGGCGTATATTAATGATTTCCAAATACCTTGTCTAGCACTTTTTTGAAAAAAAATATCAAAAGATAAATTTTTGTTCAATTTGTATAGAATTTATTATGTATTCGTTTATTTTTAGTGCTAAAACGTAAAAAAAAGGATAGCAAATTGCTATCCTTTTTATTTCATTTATTGCTTGTTACGACGTGCGCGACGTTTCATTCTTCGTACCCATCGGGTGATTTTCCATGCTTTTGTAATTGAATAAGCATAAAGGAAGAATAATACAATAAACGCAATAAACATTGCCCATTCATTAATATAGAAGACTTCGCCTAAGATCCCAATTGTGGCACAAATGGCCGCAAAGAAGGTAATTAATAAAAAGGCTTGGCGAGAGGTTAATCCTGCACGAACCATTAAGTGGTGTACATGTAAGCGATCCGGACGGAATGGACTTTTCCCTTTGCGTAAACGGCGATAAATAATTGCCACCATATCAATTAAAGGAACAGCAATAATCCAAAGTGCGGTCACTGGATTCATCGGATGTCCTTTCCCTTGCGTACTTAAAAGTAGAATCCAAATAATAGTAAAGCCGATTAAAGTACTTCCTGCATCGCCCATGAAAACTTTATATTTTGGCCCGAACGGAATCCCTAAGTTTAATAATAGATAAGGTAAAATCGCTACAATTAAGCCAAAACTCCAATATGCCATATCCATCTGTCCATCACGGAACATCAAGATACCAATAGCAGCAAATGAAACAATAGATAACCCTCCTAGCAATCCATCAATACCATCAATCATATTAAAGGCATTAATAATCGCGATTGTGGCAAATACGGTAATAATCAATCCGATAGAACCAAGTGTTAATTGGAATGGCCCGAGAATTTGGCCTAAATGATCTAAATAAACATTACCTAAATCGATCATTAAAATCGCAAGCACGGCTTGAATCCCTGCACGCAAGAAAGGGCTAATATCGAAGCGGTCATCTAAGATACCAATTGCCAGTAGAACAAAAATACTGAATATATAAAGATAAGGTAAACGAAGTTGATCCCACTCCATTAAATAATAGCAAAGGTTTCCCATGAAAAGAGAAACACCGCCAATAAGGGGAATTGCGCCTTGGTGACGTTTACGATAATTCGGTTTATCAACCAAGCCAATTTTATTGGCAATTGGTCGCATGATAATTAAGGTTAAAAATGCCCCTAAAAAAGTAACGAGAAGACTTAGCATAGTTTTTATCCTAAAAATTTTTTGCAAAGGATAACATAAAGAAAAATCAGCACACAAAGATTTTTCTCAAATTCAGTTTTTTAGTACAATATGCCCACTTTTAATATAAGGATTAAAAATCATGACAAAATCAACCGCACTTTTCTCTCGTGCACAAGAAGTTATTCCTGGTGGTGTAAACTCCCCTGTTCGTGCTTTTAAAGGCGTAGGTGGCACACCCGTATTTATTCAAAAAGCCAAAGGCGCTTACATTTACGATACCGAAGGCAAACAATATATCGATTATGTGGGTTCTTGGGGGCCAATGATTTTAGGTCACAACCACCCTGCTATTTTAGATGCTGTATTAAAAGCAGCAGAAAATGGTTTAAGCTTTGGTGCGCCAACACCATCTGAAATTGATTTAGCAGAATTGGTCTGTGAAATTGTGCCATCAATTGAAATGGTTCGTATGGTGAGTTCAGGTACTGAAGCAACCATGACAGCTATTCGTCTTGCGCGTGGTTATACAAATAGAAGCAAAATCTTAAAATTTGAAGGTTGTTACCACGGCCATTCTGATTCACTTTTAGTAAAAGCCGGTTCGGGGGCGTTAACACTTGGTCAGCCAAGCTCTCCAGGTGTGCCTGAAGATTTTGCAAAACATACTTTAACTGCAGAATATAACAATCTTGATTCTGTTAAAAAATTATTTGAAGAATTCCCTAACGACATCGCTTGTGTGATTATTGAACCTGTCGCAGGCAACATGAACTGTATTCCGCCAAAAGAAGGTTTCTTACAAGGCATTCGCGAAATCTGTGATCAATATGGTGCACTTTTCATTATCGATGAAGTCATGACTGGTTTCCGTGTTTCACTTGCAGGCGCACAAGCTTATTATGGTGTAACACCTGATCTCACCACATTAGGTAAAGTCATTGGCGGCGGTATGCCAGTGGGTGCGGTTGGAGGTAAAAAAGTGATTATGCAACACCTCGCACCAACCGGTCCTGTTTATCAAGCAGGTACTCTTTCTGGTAACCCGATTGCAATGGCTGCTGGTTTAGCCTGTTTAACTGAATTGAAAAAAGCAGGTAACGAGCAACACCTTGTAGAATTAACCACTAAACTTTGTGACGGCTTAAAAGCATTAGCTCAAAAACACAATGTGCCATTTGTGATTAATCATGTGGGCGGCATGTTTGGTATTTTCTTCACTGACCAAAAACAAGTTACCTCTTATGCAGAAGTCATGAAATGTGATACCGAAAAATTCAAAATATTCTTCCATAAAATGCTCGATCAAGGTGTTTACCTTGCGCCTTCTGCTTTTGAAGCGGGCTTTATGTCTTTAGCACATACAAATGAAGACATTGAAAAAACGCTTGCTGCCGCTGATATTGCATTTGCCGCAGTGGCTTAAAATATAAAAGTGCGGTTAAATTTAACCGCACTTTTTTATTTCATATTATAAACGTTCATAGAGCACTTTTTCTAACAATCCCCTTTCCTCTTCGCTTAATGCGATTCCGTTTTCATTTGTCAGAATGAAGAAGTCTTCGGCTTTTTCTCCCACAGTCGTGATTTTTGCATTACAAATATTGAGTTTTAACTCGGTAAAAATTTGACTGATTTGAGCCAATAAACCGGGTTTATCTAAAGCCACCACTTCTAATTCGGTATGCTCTTTTTTAGTTTCTTTCAAAAAACGTACATCTGTTTTTACGGTGAAATGTTGCAACTGTCGATTATTTGCAAAAGACATGGATGGCAATTTTTCACCTAATAAAACAGAGGTTAATACCGTCTCTAATTCTCGGCGACGTTCTGAACGAACCAATTCACCATTTAATTCTGTAATGATAAAGCTGTCGAATACGTAGCCATCATCGGATGTTAAAATTTGCGCATCATGAATACTGAATTTTTTCGCGCCAATGGTTGAGACCACTTTATTAAATAAGTTGGCTTGGTCAGGGCAATAAATGAAGATCTCTGTCCCGCCGCTAGAAAAACGGTTACTGATTTTAACGAGTACTTCACCATCAAATTCAGCTAATAACTCTGTATGCCACGCAATTTGTTTCGGGCTATTTCGTAAGAAATAATCAGATGGGCAACGCTGCCACAACGCTGAAATTTTCTCTTCCGATAATTCTGGTTTTTCTTCGGATAAAATTGCCAACGCCAATTGACGATTTTCAAGGATCTTTTCTTCATTATCTAATAATAAATCCATCCCTTGTCGGAATTGTTGCGCCGTATAATCGTATAAAGAGGCAAAAAGAGAACGCTTCCAGCTATTCCATAATGTACCATTTGTCGCACAAATATCCGCAACGGTCAGACAAGTGAGATAATCTAAACGCACACGATTTTGCACATTTTCTGCAAAGTTCATCACGACTTCCGGATCATGAATATCTCGACGCTGTGCGGTAATTGACATGAGCAAATGCTCTTTTACCAACCAGATCATTGTTTCAATTTCTCGACGATCAAAACCATGCAAACGAGCAAAGTCAGCGATGTCTTCAGCCCCTAACTCCGCATGATCACCCCCTCGCCCTTTCGCTATATCATGGAAAAGTGCGGCAACATAAAGCAAAGTGCGGTCAGAAATTTGACTAGATATTTGATGGCAAATGGGATGAGATTCTGCCTCGTTTTCGGCTAAGAAACTTTCCAATTTCAACATCACTCGCAAGGTATGCTCATCCACGGTGTAAATATGGAAGAGATCAAATTGCATTAAGCCTTCAATTCCCTGCCATTGTGGCAAATAAGCCGTTAACACACCATATTGGTGCATTGGGAGGAATGCTCGCTGAATCGCTTTTGGTTGATTAAATAACCGAATAAACTTCTCCCTTGCTTCAGAAATATCACACAATTTCTGCGTCAAACTTTCCAACGCAATCTGAAGTTGGCGTAATGTTGAGGAATGAATTTCGGCTTGTTCATGCTGCGTAAGATAGAAAAAAAGATCCAAAATACGATCCGGTGAACGTAAAAACACGTCTTCCTTACGTAAACACAAACTTTGATTCACTATTTCAAAATCATCATCCAAATGGTGAACTGATTCCTCTCCGTTTGAAGATAAAAAATGCTCTTTATAGTGCTTAATCAGGATATCGGTCAAACGAGAAATCGTGCGTAAAGCTTGGAAAAAATGTTTCATCATTTTTTCTACACCACGGTTCTCGTCACCTTCAAAACCAAGCATTTCGCTCACTTTGATTTGACGATCAAACAACAAGCGGTTGTCATAACGTTTTAAAATCAAGTGTAAAGCGAACCGCACTTTGAATAAAAATTCTTGGCTCTCTAATAATTGCTGATGTTCTGATGGGTAAATAAAGCCGCTTTCCAAAATGCCATCAAGTGTCATTTCTCCGGTATGGCGTAATGCGATCCAATATAAAAGATGAAGATCCCGTAAACCACCGGGGCTGTATTTTAAATCGGGTTCTAAGTTGTAACTGGTGTTGTGATAACGCTGATAACGTTCAATTTGTTCTTGTACTTTAGCATCAAAGAATGGTTTTACCGCCCAAAAATCTGGCTTTTTCAATATTTCATCTAAGGCATTGAAAAGGGACACATCTCCCGATAAATAACGAGACTCAAGTAAATTGGTGGCAATGGTAATGTCTTGTTTACCTTCCTTTTCACATTCTTCCAAAGAACGAACACTATGCCCTACGTCGAATCCACAATCCCACAAGAACTGCACAAACTGAGCAATTTTTTCTTCCGTTTCAACGCCTCTTTCTTCTTTTGAAAGAATAAGAACATCTAGGTCAGATAAAGGAAAGATTTCTTGTCTTCCGTACCCACCTACTGCAATTAAGGTAAGATTAGCTTTATCTAATTCAAATTGCTGCCAAAGCTGTTTTAACAAATCATCACAAAATTGTGTACGGTTAGCAATCAGCTCAAAAACGGAATAATCAGCAAAATGCTGACGTTCCAATTCCTTCAAATTTTCACGCTGAATTTTGACCGCACTTGGCGTGAGTGGAGAATCGAAATGATAAGGAAAAAGCATAGTGTTCTCTTAATTAAATAAAAAGCCCATAAAAATGAGCTTTCAATAACCATGATAGGAATTAATCTTTGTCAAATACCCAATGAAACACTGAACAGATCCAAAAGACACCTAGTACAACTGCACCAATTGGTAGTGTAACGAAGTAGCCAATCCACGCTAAAGCTATTACAGGCTCTCCTTCTCCTATCACCTCAAAAATAATAAGGGGAAGGCACGCAAAAAATACGATAACTAAACTGATCAGAAGGAAAGTTCTAAATCTCATCATAAATCAAATTTCCTTTTAATGCTTTAAATATTGACCATCATACGTTGAATTCGACCTTCCGCAATTTCTTCATCACGGATTGTCATCACTTCACAACCGTTTTCGGTCACCACAATTTGGTGCTCATATTGCGCTGAATGGCTACGGTCTTTGGTTTTTACTGTCCAACCATCGCCCATAATGCGCACTTCTTTTTTACCCGCATTAATCATTGGCTCAATGGTGAATACCATACCTGGTTTTAAAATCACACCGCCATCATCAGCATAATAGTGTAATACTTGCGGTTCGCAGTGGAATTCAGTTCCCACGCCGTGGCCGCAGTATTCACGCACTACGCTAAACCCTTGGCTTTCAGTATATTTTTGTACCGCTTTACCAATTTCATTTAAACGAATACCTGGCTTAACCGTACGCAATCCCACATAAAGTGCTTCTTGTGCGGCTTCAACCAATTTTTGGCTACGAATATTGGTTTCCCCCACGACATACATCTTAGAGTTATCTCCGAAATAACCGTCTTTAATCACGGTCACATCAATATTGACAATATCGCCCTGTTTTAATTTTTTATCGTCGCTTGGAATACCATGGCAAACCACTTCATTTATAGAAATACAAGTTGCTTTCGGGAAACCATGATAATTTAAGCAGGCTGGAATCACTTTTTGTACGTTCACCATGTAATCGTGACAAATACGATCCAATTCACCTGTGGTAACCCCTTCTTTTACATAAGGTTCGATCATAACCAAAACATCAGATGCTAATTTACACGCTTCACGCAACTTAACAAGTTCTTCTTCAGTTCTTAATGGAATACCCATTATTTCTCCTTATTTAATTCTGATTTATTCGCATATAATAGCACTAATTCCGTGAAAAATCTTGAATGAATTAACAGGTTATTAGATAATACAAAGATTATTTTTAGGAAAGTGGGGATAGAGATATGCCAGATTTAGATATGGCCGTGCCGCTAACTTTTACTGATGCGGCAGCCAATAAAGTAAAAAGCTTAATTACCGAAGAAGAAAACAATGAATTAAAATTACGCGTGTACATCACCGGTGGTGGCTGCAGCGGTTTCCAATATGGTTTTACCTTTGATGATAAAGTCAATGAAGGCGACCTGACGATTGAAAAATCCGGTGTGCAATTAGTCATTGATCCAATGAGCTTACAATACTTAATTGGTGGCACCGTTGATTATACTGAAGGATTGGAAGGTTCTCGTTTTGTGGTGAACAATCCAAATGCAACCAGCACCTGTGGCTGCGGTTCGTCATTCAGCATCTAACATGGATTTTCAATTTACCCATTATCTAGGCAATGTGCATGCCAAATGTTCGATGGAACACATTGCGCTAGCCAATTGGTTTAATTCAGAAGTGCGGTCAAATCCTCAAGCGTTTTTGACCGCACTTTCTGCCTGTGAGCAGATTAAAAATAATGATGAAGTCACGTTAATTGGTTCAGAATACACGCTTTTTATCAATAGCGATGAAGTGATGATTCGCGCCAATAACCTTGCGATTGAAACAGATGAAATTTTAGAAGACGACTTCCATTATTATGATGAAGAAAGTATCGCCTTCTGCGGTACAACAGACTTCATCCACTTTCTTAATGCCTATTTTGCATTTATTGCTTAACCTCATTCTCTGAAGCTAACTATTATGTCGGAAACGGAAAACACCTCACCAGAGCAACAAGAAACGCAAGCGCCAGATAAGCGCCGTTCTTATAAAATCTTTTTAGCTAAAGCAGCCTTTACTTTAGGGACGCTTGCCGTGTTTTATGGTGGCTATTTGGATTGGCAAATTCGCTCCAAAATGGATGGCCAAATTTGGCGTTTACCGGCAGAAGTGTACAGTCGTTTAGAAAGCGTAAAACTTTCTGATAACCTTTCTTTTGACGAAGTGATTCAAATCTTACTCGATAACGAATACCGTCAAACCACAATGATTGCAGCACCGGGTGATTTTAAACTCGAAGAGGATACCATCGTATTACTTCGTCGCGCATTCCCTTATCCTGACAAGCCTGAACCACAACGTGTATTACGTTTACGTTTTACGGATAACAAACTTTCTCGTATTGAAGACTTAGTCAATGTAAAAGCGGTTGATGAATTCCGTCTTGCGCCTAAATTAATTGCAATGTTGGAATCAGATAATGAAGATCGTTTGGCGATTCCATTACAACAATACCCTCGCTTACTCATCGATGCCTTATTACTCACAGAGGATCGCCGTTTTTATGAGCATAACGGGATTAATCCTGTGGGTATTGTGCGAGCAATGATTGCCAATATTAAAGCAGGTCAAACGGTTCAAGGCGGCAGTACGCTCACACAGCAATTAGTTAAAAACCTATTTTTATCCAGCGAACGTTCTCTGACTCGTAAAGCCAATGAAGCTTTAATGTCATTGGTGTTAGATTGGCGATATGATAAAAACCGTATCTTAGAAACCTATCTGAACGAGATTTACCTTGGTCAAAATGGAGATATTCAAATTCACGGTTTTGCGTTAGCGAGCCAATTCTATTTTGGTCGTTCTATCCGTGAAATTAGCCTAGACCAAATTGCCCTTTTAGTTGGCATGGTGAAAGGGCCCTCCCTTTATAATCCATGGCGAAATCCACAATATGCACTCGATCGCCGAAATGTGGTGTTAAAACTGATGCTTGATCACCAAATGATTGGGGATGAGCTTTATGAGATGTTGAGTAAACGTCCATTAGGCGTGCAAGCTAAAGGTCAAATTTCACGTAAATACCCTGCTTTCATCCAAACATTACAAGCGGATCTTCGCCGTCAATTAGGGGAAAACAAAACGTCTGCACTACTTGGTGCGCGAATTTTCTCCACCATGGATTTAAAACAACAGGCACAAGCTGAAAATGCTGTGGTAAATACGGTTACTCATTTACAACTACAAACCAAAAATCCACACCTTGAAGGTGCCATGATTGTGGCGGATTATCACCTAGGTGAAGTACGCGCTGTTGTCGGTGGATTACAAACAGAATATGCTGGCTTTAACCGTGCGTTAATGTCAAAACGTCAAATTGGTTCATTAGTAAAACCATCTATTTATTTGACCGCACTGATGAATCCGGAACAATTCCGTTTAAATACACCAATTCAGAATCAGCCGATCACAATTCATATTAAAGGTAGCCAACCTTGGCAACCTCGTAACTACGATCGCAAATATAGCGGTTCAGTGATGTTGATGGATGCCCTTGCTCGATCGCTGAATATTCCAACGGTAAATATTGGGATGAAAGTCGGTTTAAGCAAAGTGATCGATACGCAAAAAGCCATGGGCTGGGATAATGTAGCGATTCCAAAAGTGCCTGCAACCTTGCTCGGTTCTTATAGTATTTCACCTTATGATGTGACCAAACTCTATCAAACCATTGCAAATCAAGGTGGCAAAATTGAGTTAAGTACCATTCAAAGCATTGCCGATCGTCAAGGAAATATTATTTACGAACACAATACAGTGCCGGATCAAGTTGTGCCGAAAGAAGCCGCTTATCAAACCTTGTATGCGATGCAACAAACCGTAGAACGTGGTACTGCGCGTAGCTTACAAAATGATTATGCGGATCTTCGTCTTGCGGGTAAAACAGGCACCACCAACGATGCTCGTGATACGTGGTTCGTAGGTATTGATGGTAAAAATGTCAGCACCATTTGGTTAGGTCGTGATGATAACGGCGAAACCAAATTAACGGGTGCATCAGGTGCATTACAAATCTATAAAGATTATTTAAACCGTGTGGTTATTGAAAAACTGAAACTCGGACAACCTTCTACGATTAAATGGGTTGGAATCAATGCTTATGGCAGTTGGAGTTGTGGTAGCAGTCGGACGATCCCTGTGTGGATAAATAAAGATCAAAACTTCTGTGCTTCTGCGCCAACGACGAGTACGGCAACAGCTACAGCGGCGCAGACTACGCAATCGCCACAACCTGAACAACCAGAATCACCAAAACAAGAAAGTGTATGGGATGTGTTAGATAATAAAGCGCCTGTTGAAGAAGCGGCACCCGCTCAATAAACTCGCTTATTTTTGACCGCACTTTGATATCTCCATAAAGCGCCTAACAAGGGCGCTTTATTCTTTTGAGCATACAATCACCCTCTAGACATTTCCGACTCTTGTGAATTTTTTGATCTCCATCACAAAAATTAAAATTATTTATTGTCATTTCACTGATATCAAAGGATAATTATAAATAGGAATTAATTTCATTTTAGGTAATGAGGTAAATAGACGATGCTATTCCGTTCTATTCGATTTTTCTTTTTAATTTTTTCACTCACCTTCTCTTCTTCACTCTTTGCACAAGACAACTACCAACAGTGGGTTAATGATATTACGTCGCGCTTAGACAAAACCGCTCAACTTGTCCAGCAAGGTAATACTGATGATGCGCGCACTGAAGTGCAAATGGCTTATTTTGAAGTGTTTGAAAATCTAGAAGGTCCGATTCGTATCAATTTCTCCGCACAAAAAAGTTACCAAATGGAAGCGACTTTTGGCGAGATCCGTAAAATGATCGGTGAAGGCAGTTCACAAAAAGAGATTCAAGCTAAAATCGATCAGCTCAAAAAAGAATTACAAGAAGTGTTGCCATCATTGATTGAAGGTCATCAGCTCAATGCCGATGGTCAACATGGTGTTTATGATAATCAAGAGATCGCCCCTTATTGGCAACAAAGTTTTAAAACCATTGATGATTTGCTCGCTCAAGGGCTCGAAGCGTATCAAAATGGTGATCTCGCTAACGCGAAAAAATTGTTCCAACAAGCGCAATACGACGGCTATAAAAATTCAGAAATGGAAATGTCCATTCGCAAAAATCGCTCTGCAGAAATCTCAGCGGCGATCAATCAACAATTTTACAACATCATCCGTTTAAGTGAACAAGCCGATCAAATCACAGAGATTGGCTATCAAAGCACGCAATTATTACAAGATATTGAAGAAAACTTGCCTAACCTGCCAACGACACGTGAAGAACAAAATGTTCAATCCAATGCAGCACAGCAAGCAACAGATAATCAACAAGAGCAAGATTGGAATAAGATTAAACAAGAGATCAACCAACGTATTCAACAAGCTATTGCGCTCTATCAACAAGGTGAGAGCAAAAAAGCGATTCTTTCTGTGCAAGACACCTATTTTGATGTGTTTGAAAGCAGTGGCATGGAGAACAAAATTGGCTCTCGTGATAGCAATTTTAAAGCAGAACTTGAAGGTTACTTCACCCGTTTAGTCAGTTTAATGAAAGCTGAACAAGGTGATAAGTTACAAGCACAAGCTAATGGTTTAGACCAGAATTTAACTAAAGCCGTTGAAATGTTACAGGGCGGAGAGCAAAGCGATTGGTCGATGTTCTTATATAGCCTTTTAATCATTCTTCGTGAAGGTTTGGAAGCCTTATTAATTGTTGCGGCTATCGTGACTTACTTAATTAAAAATAACCACCAAGATAAATTGCCGGTTATCCGTCAGTCTGTTTATGTGGCATTAATTGCCAGTGTGATTACCGCATTTATCTTCCAGCTTATCTTTGAAAATTCAGGTCAAAACCGTGAATTGCTCGAAGGCTTTACGATGATTTTCGCCGTAATCATGCTCTTTATGATGAGTTACTGGTTATTGTCTAAAGTCGAAGCACAAAACTGGAAACGTTATTTAGAAGGTAAACTCTCTACTGCCCTCACTACTGGCTCACTCATCGGCTTATGGCTTACCAGCTTCTTAGCCGTATATCGCGAAGGGGCGGAAACGGTATTGTTCTACTATGCCCTCGTGGGTGATGCGAAAAGTGCGGTCAGTTTTATTTACCTTTTCGCAGGTATCATTGTCGGTGTAATTATTCTCACTATTTGCTACTTCGTGATGCGTTATACCGTGGTGAAATTACCGCTTAAACCATTCTTTATGTTCACGGGTTCTTTCATGTATTTAATGGCCTTTGTATTCGCCGGTAAATCTGTTTTAGAACTCATTGAAGGCAAACTTTTCGAGCCAACGCTGATTAGCGGTGTGCCTGAAATTTCGTGGTTAGGTATTTATCCTTATATGGAAACCCTAATCCCACAAGCAATCTTACTCATCGCAGCCGTATTTGCTCTGTTCATTATGAAATATCAAAGCAAAAAAGCCGCGTAATACCCAACAATCCTTTAGGAGAAAAACAATGAAAAAAGCACTTTTAGCAACAGCATTATTTGCGGGTATTTTTACCGCGTCTACTGCAAACGCATTCCAAGAGTATCCAATCGGCGAAGCGGTAACCATGAATGAAATGGAAATTGCAGCGGTTTATCTCAAACCAATCGATATGGAACCACGTGGCATGGGTTTACCTGCTGCGAAATCAGATATCCACTTAGAAGCAGATATCCACGCAGTAAAAGGTAACAAAAATGGCTTTGGTGATGGTGAATGGATGCCTTACTTAACCATCAACTATACTTTAGTGAATACCGATACTGGTGAAAAACAAGAAGGTACTTTCATGCCAATGGTAGCAGGTGACGGTCCTCACTATGGTGCAAACGTGAAAATGATGGGCGTGGGTAACTATAAATTAACTTACCACATCGATCCTCCATCAAAAGCAGGCATGCACCGTCATACCGACTCTGAAACAGGTGTTGGTCGTTGGTGGAAACCATTTGATGTAAGCTATGAATTCAAATTCACTGGCATCAAATAATCTCAGGTAAATATTGATTTTACCACTTGCCTTCCCTTGTTTGTCAGGGGAAGGCGATAGCATTTCATTTAACCTTAAAATATCGTCTGTTTTATCCTATTAAATGGTCAAACTATGAATTATTTTTTTACTTTCCTGCTTCAAGCACTTTTACCTTTTTCATTATTGCTCGGTGTTTATCACAGTAAACAATCCTCTGTAAGTGCAAAAAAAATAATTTGGCTTAGCCTATTCGGTTTTATTGCCGGTATCGTACTGCGCCTTAGTTTACCTACGGGACAAAAAACCAATTTAATCGTCAATGCGGTCATATTGGCACTATTGATTATCTTTGCCTTATGTTTAATTTTCGGCAAAGGTCGCTTACCTGCCTTTTGGCAAACGGTATTAATGCTCATCGCGGGCAGTTTCTGGGCAAAAGATCCTAACATTACAGCCCTCGTTTCTACTGATGTTATCAATACCGATTCGATCTTACATATAAGTGCGGTCATTTTTGCCTTTGTTTTTTGTTTATGCTTACAAGGCTGGATCGATTTACTTCTAAAACAAGCGTTAAAAACACAACAAAAATCAACCGCACTTTTAAAAGGTGCTATTAGCCTTCTCTTAGTTTGCTTGCTTGTTCCACTTATCGGTGAACTCTTATTAATTTTAATGAAACTTCAGGTGCTTGAGCTTACCAAGCCTCGTTTAAGTTTTGTTGCGAAATCAGGCGAAATTACTCGCTGGTTAAATTACATCTGTGCAGCATTGCTCTTAGTTGTACTTGCCATCTTTTACGGCAAAATTCATTTATCACGCAAGCAACAAGTTAATGCAACACAAGAACCAATTGAAAAACGCCAAAAATTAGCCGCATTGCGTAACTCCTCTCGCTTACTTGGATGGGGCTATTTGGCCTTAGCAATTACTTTTGCAACGCAACTTTATTGGGAACAAATTGCTTCTCGTCCACCACAACTTTCAGAAGCAATTCCTCTGACTTTAGATGAAAAGCAACAAGTGCATATTCCAATTGAGCAAGTAAAAGATGGCAAATTGCACCGTTTTGTTTGGATTGCTGATGATGGTAAAGCTGTACGTTTCTTTGTTATTAATCGTCAACCGGATAAATTAAGTCTAGCCGCGGTATTTGATGCCTGCTTGCTTTGTGGTGACCAAGGTTATGTGATGGAAGGCAACCAAGTGGTTTGTGTTGGTTGTGGCGTACATATGTTTATTCCATCTATTGGTAAACCGGGTGGCTGTAATCCTGTACCGATTGAAGATTGGCAACAAACTGAGACTGAAATTCTCATTAATCGAACCGGCTTAGAAGAAGGGCTGAATTTATTTAGTACCATTGTTGAAATCGATGTAAAAGATCCGATTAGTGGTACTCAAATGAAAAACACTAAAACGGAGCACAAATACAATTATGAAGGTAAAACTTACTTCTTTGAAAGCGAGAAAAACCTCGATTTATTCCGTGATAACCCTGAAAAATATTTAGGTAAGGAGGAATAATGCTAGCAAGAATGTTATTCCAATCTTGGCGTTTTAGCATAAAACGTAAGTTTTTAGCAGTGGTGACTATTTTCTTGGCTGCGGGATTAGTCTCTGCGCTATTAGCTGTTTCTATTGATATCGGCGACAAGATGGCGAAAGAGCTGAAATCTTATGGTGCTAATATTTTGGTTGAGCCTGCAAGCAATGCAGCCTTGCCTGGCGAACTCAGTCATAACACTGATTTAAGCAGCCAAGATTTCCTTGATGAAAAAGAACTGCCGAATATTAAAGATATTTTTTGGCGAAATAACATCGTGGGATTTGCGCCATTGTTAAGTGCAAATGTAAAAGCAGAAATTCTTTCTGCAAAAACGCATGAAAAATCGACCGCACTTGAACAAATTAATGTGCTTGGTACATTTTTCGATCACAACATTCCTGTACCAGATGAAGACGATTTCCATACGGGGCAAAAAATTATTAGTCCTTATTGGCATGTTGAAGGGGAATGGGTCAACGACCTTGAAACGCCTGAAGGTGAATTTATTCCTGCACTCATTGGTGAACAATTAGCACAACGAACTGGCCTAAAACAAGGCGATAAAATCAAGCTTCACTATCAAAATAATGAACTTAATAATCAAAGTGCGGTTGAAATTACCGGGATTTTATCTACTGGGGGCGCTGAAGATAATCAATTAGTCATGCCACTCAATGCCGTGCAAAAATTACTGGGTTTAGAAGGGAAAATTCAATCAGTTAAAGTCTCTGCGCTTACCGTGCCTGAAAATGACCTTTCTCGTAAAGCGCGAGCCAATACCGATGCGTTAGATGCCGAAGAGTACGATCGTTGGTATTGTACGGCTTATGTTTCTTCTATTTCACATCAGTTAGAAGAAGCCATTTCTGGTGCCATTGTTCGCCCAATTTGGCAGGTTGCAGCGTCAGAAGGGGTCGTCATTGGTAAAATCCAGTTATTGCTTGCTGTCGTTACTCTCGCTGCTTTAATCGCGGCAGCCATGGGGATTGCCTCATTAATGAGTACAGGGATCATTGAACGTTCAAAAGAAATTGGTTTAATGAAAGCCTTAGGCGCATACCAATGGCAAATCGCCTTATTATTTTATTGCGAAGCCATTATCAGTGCCTTAATTGGTGGCACTCTTGGTTGTATTGCAGGTTGGGGCTTAGCAAGATTTATTGGTTCAGCGCTATTTGGCGTACCACTGAGTTTCGCTTGGATTGTAATCCCTTGCGTATTGATGCTGTCTATTTTAATTGCTGTGGTGGGCACTTGGTTCCCAGCCCATCGTATTGCCAAACTTTACCCTGTGGAGGTGCTGTATGGCCGCCAATAAAAGTATGTTTTGGCGTTTAATCTTCCAAGCATTACGCCTACGTTTACAACGGGTATTTATTATCTTCTCTGCGTTGACTGTCGGTGCGTCTATTGTTACCGCAATGGCAGCAGTATATTTTGATATTAATACCAAAATGAGCCAAGAGCTCCGTACTTTTGGGGCAAACTTTTACATTGGTGCGGCCAATGGTGGTTTGATGAAAGAGCGCCAATTAAAGCAAATTCTTCATCATGCACCGGATAATTTCATCACAGCAGCCAGCCCTTATTTATATGGCGTAGCGCGAAGTGATTTAGAAAAAATCGTCATTATGGGCGTGTGGTTTGAAGATATGCATGTTCTCGCGCCTTATTGGCAAATTACCGGGTCAGCTATTAATGTCAATTTTGACGATCGTAATGCCATGATTGGCAAAACTTTAGCTGAACGCCTTAATTTAGGTGTTGGAAGCAAATTAACTCTGTCTAAAAATGCCGTTGAAAAACATGAATTTACAATTAAAGCGATTGTTGAGGCAGGCGATGCCACAGATAACATGTTAATCGTCAGTTTGGAATTTGCACAAAGTTGGTTAGATAAAGAAGGATTGGCAAATAACGCCTTGCTCAATGTGAAAAATGAACAAGGTAACGTCGCACAATTTGCGCAGGATATTATGCAAAGCCAACCCGATCTAACTGCCCGCCCAATTCGAAAAGTCTCAGCTTCTGAAGGACAGATTTTAGATAAAATCAAAGGATTGATGGGCTTAATCTCATTGGTCATTTTGATTCTCGCTACCCTTTGTGTGAATACCACGTTGATTGCTATTGTTGGTGAGCGAGCAAAAGAATTTGCACTGCAAAAAGCCTTAGGTGCAAAACAAAGTGACATCATTAAGCAAATTAGTACCGAAATTCTGATCATTGCACTCTGTGCAATTGTCGCGGGCCTGATTCTCGGCTACATCTTGGCACAATTACTTGGATTAACCGTATTCAAATCTTATATTGATATGCGTCTGCCAGTTATTCCAATTACTATCGTATTATCGTTATTGGTTGCCTTTATTGCGGTGATTGTACCAACCAAACGAGCTTTAAATATTCAAACCGCAAATGTGTTAAAAGGGGAATAAAATGAGTGAATTTGTGATTGAAACGCAACATTTATATAAACGATTCGGGCAAGTCACTGCTTTAGAAGATATTAATATTCAAATTCGCCAAGGTGAGTTTATTGCCATCATGGGCGCATCGGGTTCAGGTAAAACCACGCTCATGAATATTCTAACTGGCTTAGATACGGCCAGTGAAGGTAAAGTGATTTTAGACGGTGTTGATGCGGCACAACTGGATGAAGTGGGTCGTCAACGTTTCCGAGCGGAAAAAATTGGTCTAGTCTTCCAACAATTCCATTTAATTCCTTATTTGACCGCACTTGAAAATGTGATGCTGGCTCAGCATTATCACAGTGTGATTGATGAAGCAGCGGCTAAAGCAGTACTCGAACAAGTGGGATTGGGTCATCGTATTGATCACCGTCCAAGCCAACTTTCTGGAGGCGAACAACAACGGGTGTGTATTGCTCGCGCATTGGTGAACCAACCTCCGGTCATTTTTGCCGATGAACCTACGGGTAACCTCGACGAAAAAAATGAAACGCTTGTACTAGATTTACTACAAGAATTAAATCGCCAAGGTCGAACCATCGTTATGGTTACACACAATCCTGAATTGGGTGAGTTAACCGATCGTGTTATTTATCTCCATCACGGAAAATTTGTAAAAGAGGACATTAATGAAAAATAAATTCGTAAAACTACTCGCCATAAGTGCGGTCATTTTCGGCAGTGTTTCTTGTAAAGATGAGGTTGCTGCAATTGGTCAAAAAGCACCAGATATTGCAGCCTATGATTTACAAGGTAAAGAAGTGAAACTTGAGGATTGGAAAGGCACTCGCTTACTGACATTCTGGTCTGAAACCTGTGGTCGATGTGTCGCTGAGTTAAAAGAATTTGAAAAATTGGCTGAAGCTAATCCAAATAAGGTTCAACTTATCGCTATTAATGTAGATGGTGATAAAGTGGATACCAAAGCTGTAGTAGCCAAACGTCAGCTTACGTTGCCGGTTATCAAAGACCAATTAAAAATCACAGCAGAACGCTATCAGCTTATCGGCACGCCAACAAGCTTTGTGATCACACCTGAAGGCAATATTCAGGCTAAATATGAAGGGGCGATTCCCGCAGAAGATTTAGATAGATTATTTAAAGGCTAGCCAAAATGCAAAAACGAATTTACTTACTCTCTACTTTTTTACCCGTTTTAGGCTTTTCATTTGCCATACCCGCGCTTTCTGCTGAAGCTGACTTAGCTAAAGCAGAAAAGGTATATAAACTCTCTTGTGCTACTTGTCATGGGAAACAAGGCGAAAAACCAGCAATGGGTGAGTCAAAAATTATTAATCAACTAAAACCAGAAGAAATTTCAACCGCACTTTCAGAACGAAAAGCGGGAAATATTACTGGTGCAGGAAGCCCTGCAAAACAGCGTTTAAGTGAGCAAGATATTCATAATTTAAGTGAATATATTCAAACACTAAAATAGTTTTTGAAATTTTTTTAAACTAATTTTAAAATGTAAGGTCTTAGAAAGGGCTTAGTTTTTATAAGCTAAGAAATTTTTTATATATCAATAAAGGATTGTTTATGAACAAATTTACTAAAATCAGTGCAACTGCATTATTTGCATTATTCTTAACTGCTTGTGATAAACCAGCAGATAAACCAGCTCCAGCGAAACCTGAAACTACTCAGCCTGCGCCAGAAGCTAAACAAGAAGCAGCAAAACCTGCTGAAGCAACGCCTGCTCAAGAACAAGCTGACTACAACAAATTACTTGAATGGAATGCAAGCCAAGCGCAAGCTCAAATGGCTGCACAACAAAAACTTCAATCTGATTTAACTGCTGCGGTTCAAGCAAAAGATGAGAAGAAAATTGAAGAAGCAATCAAAACTTTCAACAAAACTGTTGAAGATACTATCGCAAGCTTAGATAAATTAGAAGTTGCTTCACCTTCAGTGAAAAGCATTAAAGATCAAAATAAAGAAGTACTTGCATTATCAAGTGAATTATTAGTTGATCAATTAAACTTAGCAACTAAAGCACCAACTGAAGAACAAACTAAAGCTTATCAAGCTAAAGTTGAAAAACTACAAGCTGCAGTAGCTAAATTACAAAAAGACGGTGCTGATTTAGCACAAAAATTTGCACCTGCCGCACCAGCTGCTCCAGCTGCAAAATAATTAATCATTGAAGATGAAAAAACCTTACTGTAACAAGTAAGGTTTTTTTTATTTTCCTATTTTAGTATTCTGCTTTTCAACACATCCACAAATCGTTCTGTCGCCCCTTCCCAACGATCTAAATATAACGCTGGCTCAATCAACTCTAATTCATTCAATAGAAATTGATTGTGAATAATCGTTCCATCTACGCGTGCATAAACAGGCATTTCAGGCAATTTATGTAAAACATGACGAGCGGTTTCAATGATATGGCTATCAACCTCAACAGGGATAATTTCAACTTTATATTGTGAATTCGCTCGCCATTCATTTTGAGGTGGCTGTCGGCGAATAGCATGACTAAATACACCATTGAAAAAAATCAAACTAGTTTCACCATTTGTTGCCACTTCAGGAATAAACGGCTGTAGCACAACATGCTCACCATACGCAGAAAGATTAGGTAATGCTTCACCTTGTTTGAGTTTTGCCACCAAATTACCACTCTGCCCTACAGCAGGTTTAATCACAAACTCTGACCAATCTTGGCTTTCAAGTGAGGTCAAAATCTCAGATGTTTTTGGTGAACAAATAAGGGTTGGGATAACATTGACACCCCAATTCTGCAAATCACATAGATAGCTTTTATGACTATTCCATAACATTAATTCCGCAGGATTAATGAATGCATTCTTATGTTGTTTAATCCATTGAATAAATTCATTGTAGAAATTCGCATAATCCCATGCTGCTAAAGGCAGAATAAACTGACTCCGTAATGTTTCTTGCCAAGGCAAAAATTGAGTAGAAATACCTTGATTAGAAAGTTGTGTTTGTACAGGAATAAGATTTTGAGGAGCTGAAGGATACGTTTTGCAAGTGGTAATCGTAAGCATAGTAAATAATGACTGGTTTAAGCATAAAGAAGATGCGCCAATCATTAAACTGGCGCATCGATTTCAATGATTATTTTACTTGAGCAAAATATTTTTCAAGACGACCTTTGTTCGTCATTGATTTCTTCTCAAGATCTTTCACCACTTTCTCTGCTTGTTCTTTATTTGGTAGATTATCACCCACTTGAATCACACCATTCATATTCATTGAACGGTGTACTGGGCAAGTATAAACATAAACACCTTCTTTATCTAAAGTGATCGTAAGCTCCTGATCTTCTTCAGATTGGAATTTTTGTGCACCTTCAGGAATCGCTTTGCTGTGCACAAAGTGACTTTTATTTTCTGGACGGAATGTCACGGTATCACCTGGTTGTACTTTTAAATAACCCGGTTCAAAAACCATTGAGCCTTCACTGTTTGAATTCAACATTTTGATGTCATAATGTGCGGCTTGAGCAGCAAAACTTAATCCTAATAATGCTGCAAGTGCGATTTTTTTCATTTTCATTTCCTTCTAAGAATGTGCTGATTTACGTTGTGGACGAACCACCGGCAAACCGGCACTACATTGCAATAATTCAACGTTTACACGATATAAACGATTAATTGTTTCTACTTGTAAAACATGATGCGCATCGCCCACGCCTTGTACTTTACCTTCACCAAGTAAAATCAACTCATCTGAAAATTGAGCGGCAAGACTTAAATCATGTAATACCATTATAGTAATCAGATTTTTCTGTTTCGTATAGGTGTAAACTTCTTCTAATAGATTAAGCTGATGATGCATATCTAACGCACTCACCGGCTCGTCCAACATTAAAATCTGTGGCTCACGTAATAAAACCTGGGCAAACATCACCATTTGACGCTGTCCACCACTGAGATTCAGAATATCACGATGGGCTAAATGACCAATGCCTAATTGTGCCATAATACTTGCTGCTTCAGTGAGAAGCTCATCGCTTACTCGCATCGTTAGACTATCCATTCGTCCCAAAAGGACAACTTCAAGTGCGGTCAAGCTTGCATCTACTCGGCTATCTTGAGGCATATAGCCAATTGGTTTACGCCAATCTGCTAACTTCGTCCGTTCTAGCTGTTTGCCTTGATAGGTAATCATTCCTTCATGTGGTAATTCACCAAAAATGGTTTTCAGCATGGAGGATTTTCCCGTACCGTTTGGCCCAAGTACCGTGTAAACTTTACCTTCTTCAAAACGGACATTAATGTGATCAGCAACGGTGAGATCACCTCGTTTTACCGTAAGATTCTTTAATTCTAACATTATTGTCCCCTCTTGTTATTTAAAATAATCCAAAAGAAGAAAGGCACCCCAATAAACGAGGTGACAATCCCCACTGGGAACAATGCTCCAGGGATAATAACTTTGGACAATACCGAAGAAAGGGATAAGAATGCTGCACCGACTAACATTGCGCCTGGTAAGAAGAAACGTTGATCTTCACCAAGTAACATGCGAGCAACATGTGGTGCAACTAAGCCGATAAAGCCAATCACGCCAACGAAACTAATTGCTGTCGCCGTCATCATTGCGACAAGAACTAAAACCTTAATACGTAATACTTGCAAATTGATACCAAGACTCGCTGCACGATCTTCACCTAAACGAAGTGCGGTCAATTTCCAAAGCTCTTTGGAAAGTAATGCGACACAAATTGTGGTAACGACAATAATGATGATTAAACTTTGCCACGTAGCTTTATTTAAGCTACCGAATAGCCAAAACAGAATTTGTTGCGAGACTTCGGGAGCCGAAATAAATTGTACTAATGAGAGTAAGGATTGGAAAATAAAGAGCAATGCAATCCCTACCAGTACGAGCATTTCAGAATTAAAACGACGTTTAGACGCGAACAAGAAAAGAATCCCTGACGCGAGCATGGTCATGACAAACGCACCAATTGGCACTGCAACTTGTACCGGTAAACCAAAACTTCCGAAAGCAATTACAACAGAAGCCCCAAAACCTGCTGCTGCAGCGAGTCCTAATGTATAAGGACTTGCCATGGGGTTATTTAATAAGGTTTGGATCTCTGCCCCACCTACAGCCAGTGTTGCCCCGACTACAAGCGCCATCACTGCCATCGGTAAACGTAAATTATGCACAATATTGTCTGTCATTTTATCGACTTCACCGATGCCGAATAACGCATTCACGACTTCCGATACCGATAACATTGCTGGGCCGGTCATCACATCGAGAATAAGACTGATCACACCAATCACAAGAAAAGATAAAATAACAAACCAGCGTTTGCGTTCAAGCTTACGCTGGTTAGCCACAATATCTGCTACAACAGAATTGTTTTTCATTGATTAACGTTTCCTTTATTTGGTTTCAGGGAAAAGATAAATCGTACCTTCCGGGGTAACCGGTAAGTAGTTTTTATAGAAGTTTAAGTAAGTTTGTTGCGGATCTAAATCTTTGAAAAGATCAGGATACGCCGCTTTAGCCACAAACTGAACGGAAGCGCTATCAGATAAAGTACGAGAATTCGCATGATATGCGACATAAACACGATTATTTTTCACAGCCGGTAATTCATCCCAGCCAGCACGATGTTTAAATGCGTTTAAACGACGTTCTGCTTCTGCTTTTTCAATACCAAAGCCCATTACCATACCGTCTTGATTTTTCTTCAATTCAGTTTCACGGCCTGTAATAATAATCGCATCTGGTTTCGCGGCTAATACTTTTTCAGCTGCTAATGTACCCCATTTACCAATTTCTGCAGGAGCAACGTTTTCTGCGCCTACAAGGCTAATCATTGAGCCCCACATGCTTGAGAAGAATGTCATCCCTTGTTCAGCTGGGCCACCACGACCGAACTCTACATACACTTTCGGTTGTTTTGCTAATTTTGCATTTTTAACCGTCGTTTGAATATGTTCTACGATATCTTTGTATTCTTTAGCCATTTTCGCGGCACGATCTTTCTGCCCCGTCAATTGACCAATAATTTCCGTTGATTTGATGTGTTTATCTAAGGTTTGAGCGTTGTAATCTAATACAACAATTGGAATACCCGCTTCATTGATAGCATCTAAATCAGATCCTAGCATTTCGTACTGCCAATCAGCTAAGACTAAAAGATCAGGTTTTAATGAAAGCACTTTTTCCACAGAGAATGTGCCTTCCTCTACTTCACCCACATCATCTAATTGATTTAATTTTGGCACCGCCTTGCTGAATAACTCCCAGCTTGCTGGTGCCCAAGAAGACCATACTTTCTTAGAAAAACCGACAACGTTATCTAACGCTTTGTCACCACCGACTGCCATATAATCTTGGTAATAGAAACCAAGCACCACACGTTTTGCCGGTAAATCAACGGTAACTTCACGATCAAGTATATCTTTTACTTTCACGGGATTAGCATTGGCAAAACCTGCACTTAAACCAAGAATAGTGGCAATCGCTAAAGTTGAAAAACGTCTTTTCATAAGAAAAATCTCCTGAGTAAAATTAAACAATTTAAATGATAATAATTATCGCCACGTATAGTAGCGAAAACGATTGCTAAATTCAACTCAGACGTTTGATTATTCTTCGTAAGCTTCGTCAGTTAATGTTTTTAAGAATGCCTCTAACGCATTAATCTCTTCATCTGTTAGCGGTTTGGCTTTTAAAACATCAGGATTAATGGTTTGAGCATATTCGGCTTTATCCCACGCTTTTCCTGTTTCAGGATTAATTTTACGATTAGGATTATTGAAACTGTCTTTAAATAGTAAAACGCTTTTTAAATCGCGGAAAACACCGTTATGCATATAAGGTGCAGTAACACCAATGTTACGCAAAGTTGGCACTTTAAATTTACCTTTTTGTTTTTCATCGCCTTTCACCATCGGATTATCCAATAGTCCATTATCCACATAATCAGCCGCAAGTTTATTCAACTTAATTAACGCTTGGTTACTTGGTACGCCGATATTGTAATAGCGATAATTCGTAAAGGTTTCTTTTGCTGAATTCGCTTCACTTGATTGGTGGCAGTTACTGCAGTTTGTTCGTGTTTTATCAAAAAATAATGCCTTACCTTTGGCTTCAAGTGCGGTCAATTCTGCTTCACCTTTTAGAGTGCGATCATATTTTGAAGAGAATTGCGCAAATAATTCATGCTTTTCGAACTCCGCAATGGCTTTTTCCATAATGGCATAGATTTTGTCGGTATCTGCCCAAATGCTTTCACCATAAATAGCCGTAATTGCCTTGTAATAAATTGAATTCGCTTTTAGACGTTCGACAATCGATTTTTTATCTGGCATGCCCATTTCTACAGGATTAACTGGTGGACCACCTGCTTGCTCGGCTAAATCTTTTGCACGACCATCCCAGAATTGTCCCCCCACATAATCTTGAATTTTTTCATCAAAATGAAAATCTGGTGAAAACATCGCATAAAGTGCCGTGTTGGCATTTCGATTGCCATGAAGATGCGGATTATCCCCCTCAGAGACCATTTGATTTGCCGAATTTTTACGTTGATCCACAAAGGCGGTACCCGGGTTGTGACAAGTTGAACAGCTTTGTGTTTTATTAAAAGAAAGCGATTTATCAAAAAACAGAACTTCGCCCAATCCTTGATAATTCAATTCTTTTTCCTTAGCTTGATCAGCTAAGGCATAATTGCTCTGCATCAAAGGTGCAAACAATAAAATAGAAAGCCATTTTTTTTGCATCGTGTTCTCCAAATATTCAAATTACAGATAAAAAATAATCCAACAAAGCTTTGTTGGATTATAAAAGGAAAATAATTTTCTACAAACCGGTTGCCATCTTAATGCGATCAGCAAACATACCAATACTCACGCCAAAATAGTTCGATTTGTTCCAATCTAAAATTGTGCGGTAGTTATTGGAGACTAAGAATGCTCGCCCAACTTCTTTATCAGGACGAACTAGCCAAAGATCTGCTTGCGAAAGTGCGGTTAATTTATCTTGTTCTTGTTGGCTGAAGCTTGCTAGGGTAACACCTTTAGATTGCCAATCACTTAATGAACGTGCTTTGTTTTTCTCAATGCCTGAAAGCGATAAATCTAATGGTTGATTTAATGTGACTTCAACACCCCAAGGCAATTTGTTATCCCAACCTACAGTGTGAAGATAATTTGCAATTGAAGCAAACGCATCAAATTGGTTATTCCAGATATCCTTCACGCCATCATTATTACCATCTGCCGCATAATTTAAGAATGCGCTTGGCATAAATTGGGTTTGCCCCATTGCGCCCGCCCAAGAACCTAACATTCTGTGACGTTGAATATGATCACGTTCTAACATTTTCATCGCATTCACAAATTCTTTACTGAATAAGGCTTCACGTCTGCCATCAAAGGCTAATGTGGCCAAAGCTGAAAGTACATCATAGCTACCTTGGTAGTGACCAAAGCTACTTTCCATGCCCCATAAGGCAAGGATATATTCCTGTTGAACACCATAACGTTGACTTGCTTGTTGTAATGGCGCTTGTACTTCCCAATAACGCTCTTCGGCAATATCTACTTTATTTTGAGTCAGTACTTTATTCAGATAATTGGTTGTGCCGTTTGGATTGGGTAACTGTGGTTGATCTGAATTACGCTTGCTTCTACCCGCTTGGGCACGGTCCAAATCCACCGCCTTTTGCATATATTGAATATTATTTTGAGCATTCAATACAGAAGCTGACACACCTTCAGCTGCTGCTTTACCTTTTAAGAACTGCACATAATCATTAAAGTTATCTAAGGTTCTTGGCTTGCTGTACACAGCGTTGCTACTTACCGATGGAATACTTTTTGTTGATGATGTTGTACTGCTTGAACAACCCACTAATAAAAGTGCGGTCGATAACGCAGTCATTTTTAACATTGAGATTAAATTCATTTCTTTTCCTTTTTTAATTATCAAAATATCGCATTATTTGCGTAAAAATTGGTTATAAACAGCTTTCAATAATGAGGTTGGTAATAAGCGAGAACCTGAACGCAAGGCAAAGGTAAATAGGCCAGAAAATAAGCCTTGAATACCTAAGCGGTGCTTCAATTTAAATAAACGCCATTCTGCCTTGGCTTGGTTTAAACCACGACGACGCCCTACCATACCATTGCCTACGCGGGCATAAACTAAAATATCCGGCAAGTTTGCCACTTTTTGACCTTGTGCCACAAGCTTAATCCACAGGTAATAATCTTCCTGTAAATCTTCATATCCACCACAATTAATGACCGCACTTTTTTGATACGCCACCGTCATGTGATTGAACGGACAACGTTTTTGCGTAAATTTAACGATATCTTGTGCATCAGTCGGTACATTACGATATGCCACGATGTCTTGAATATTTTCGCCAAACTCAGCAATCTGCCCACCAAAAATAATTGTATCTGGGTGCTGTTCAATAAACGCCACTTGTTTCGCAAAACGCTCAGGCACACAAATATCATCGGTGTCCATACGGAAGACCCAATCGTGAGAACAATGTTTTAATCCTTCATTGAGCGCTTTGCCTAAGCCTAAGTTCTTTGGCAACTTCACTAAGTTTAAGGGTAATTTGGTTTCGAATTCAGAAACCACGGCTTCCAATTCTGGCGTTACCGCACCATCAAACACCAACACAATCTCATCTGCTGGATGGGTTTGAGCCACTAAACTTTCAAAACATTCTCTTAAATATTGTGGATTTTCCTTAATGTATAAGGACATTAAAACTGAAAATTTCATACTTCTCTATCTAAATAAGTTATCTACATAAACCGTTTCAAATTAATTGCCAATTTAGGTGAAATTAAAACCACAAAGGCAATGACTAGCTGCTTAATACTTTTCGTTAATTTAAAAATCTCAAAATAGTAAAAAGCCGCTTTACGGGATAAATTCATTATATGTGGATAAGCCAACATATATTGTGCGTTGATGGCAAAATTCTTTTCTTGCTCTGCTGTTTTCACATAATTTTCACGGATATAATCAATCGCTTTTTGCGTATTAGTCGTATCTGTTGATACGCTAGAACGTTTAGTATGGAACGTACAATAAGTTAATGGTTCTGCTACTTTGCACGCTTTAAACGTTGGATCTTGCACAAGTTTCAGTAAGAAATCATAGTCTTCCAATGAACGAAGTGCGGTCGATAATCCACCGATTTTTAAAAACAGATCTTTTTTCACCCCAATCATCGGCATACCACCGATTTTATTCGCCAGTAAAATTCGCTCTACGCTAATCTCTTGCGGCTCAATCGGGTTGGTCACATAGCTAAAGCCTTCATTCACCATTTCACATTTGGCTGGATGATAAACAAAATTAACATCGGGATGCTCGGCAATCACATCGGCTAATGTCTGACATTTATCATTTGCAAAACGATCGTCATCATCAAGGAATAACAACCAATCATTATCGGCCTTTCTCGCCCCGATATTACGACTTTCTGCGGCACCTTGATTAGTTTCGTTACGAATCACTTTAACTGCAAATGGATATGCTTGTGTCACTTCAACAGGTTCTTTCGAGTAGTCATCCACAATCACCACATCAAAATTATAAGTGGTTTGCTTGGTTAAACTTTCCAATAACGCAGGAATTTCTTCTTTCCGATTATAAGAAGGCACGATGATACTAAACATCTTTCGACTCCTTTTGTTTAAATAAAATAAGCTGTTTACCGTGAGTGCCAAAAAGCGATAAAAACATCAACATCACGAACATAATGCCAGGGAAAGCAAAGGTGTCAGCTTTGATGTTACAAAATGCCAAAATCACAAAGGCAGAAAGGATAAATTTCCAGCTGCCATCAAACCAATTTAAGGCGACTTTGCGCACAAAATAGAAGGTAACCGCAAAACACACTAAAGCATAAGATACGCCACCATAAAGAATCTGACGTAAGAAACCAGAATCCGTATGACCATAATAACGGCCAACTTCCAACTGCCCTGTCATATACATGCCATCGCCATAAATAAACTGTTTAAGCGTTGGCATGAACAGGTGGTTTTTCATCAAAGTATCGGTTGAAGAACTGACAAATCCTGCACCGTGTAATAAATTAATCACGGGCTCTAAAGCATGTGCAACATAAGGATTTTCTGGCAAGAAATACGACAATAACAAGACCAAAATAGCAAATGCAATGAGTGATGGGACATAACGCCATTTGAAATACACTAAAATGCTTACGACGGATAACAGAAGGAATGTGCGTCCTGAAATTAATCCGATACATAGCATAAAAAACACTAAAATACTTGGAAGTGTATTATGTTTAGCGTTGTAAGCCAGTAAGAAATGCAACAGCATTAAATAGAATAAACTCAGTTGGAAAAAGGCGGTTGCGGTGATGTTATATAAGCGATATTCCTGCTCTGAACCATAAAAACGTGCAGGTAACACCGCATTGGTCGAAAGCAAGAAATCGATCATAAATGATGCGCCGAGCAAGCCAATGATGCCCACTACAAATTGCACCACAACACCAATTTGCAAATCTCGCACGACTCGTTGTTGTCCGTTTGAATTGGCATAAAACGCATTATAAAGTCCCACTCCTAAGAGGAATAAAATTAATTCCTTCACATACATGGTGATAACAGAAAGATCTTTTGTGCCATTAAGCAATAACGGAATCACACTGAAAACAATCAATCCGCCTAAAACAGCAAGACTGTCTAAAGGCAGAATGATGCCTTGTGGCTTCTGCTTTTTAATGTACTGATAAGCCAAAACAACCAGTGCTGCCAAGCCCGCGACGAATGACATTCGCACGACATGGAACAGCCAAGGATCGTAAAGATAAAAAAGGTTAAAAAGTGCGGTCATTTTTTACGTTATTTTCCTAAATTCTTTTTCACCGCTAAGATTTTTTTAAGCGGATATTTAATTAATTTCTTCACCAAATTATTAGATTTTGAACCGCGAACCGCTTCCAAATTACTCACTAATTGTGGATTTTCAATGGCAACAAGCGGACGAACCACATTGTTATTAATCTGGAATTGGGTTTCAAATAATAAGAAATCATCAGCCAGCCAAAACGGCTTTTCTTGTTCAAGTTGCTTTAAAAATGCACGTGCCGCTGATTTTTTAATTAAGTATGCTACCGTACCCGCAAAATAACTTTTATATGGATAAGCCACGGTGACATCACCCACTGTTTGACGTAAAAATGAGAAGGTTGTCGGATAATTAATTTCCAATTCCACATCATCAAATTCCGCAATTTTTGATTGCCCGATTAATACAATATCTGCATCACATTTTTCGGTTAAAAGTGCGGTTGTGTTTGGCGATAAATTAGCATTAAATAACGCATCATCTTCACAGACTAAAGCATAGTCATTTTCCGTCACATTTTGCTCTTCCACGATCTGGCGATAAACCGCTAAATGGCTTAATGTACAACCAATTTCGCCTTTTGTGACGTTGCGTCCATAATGCTGTTCAAACTTCGTTGGATTGAACACTTCTGCCAATTCTTCCCATTCTTTTTGCATGGTATTAATCGCTGAAAATACAGCAAAATCAGCGGTATCTGGTTGAGCAAAAAACAGCTCACGACGCTGAACATCTTTATCTAGTGAAATCAAATATTTATTCATAATTATCTCAAATTTGGTTTTTGCAGTATTTTGATTACAACAAACGGAAATAGTTGCAAATTATACTAAAGAAATAGTCCAATGGCATGGCTTTTAGCACAACTTTAAAAAGCCTTAAAAAAATAACCGCACTTTAATTACTTAAAGCGCGGTTAATCCTAAATATGTTTTTCTTTCTATTAGAAAATTGAAACTGCTAAACCAACTACAACACTTAAAGAAAGTACTACTGTTAGCATCGCGTAACCAAAATCACCCATTTTAATTTCCCACTTGTTTAGTTAAAGATAACCCATTCTAACAATAAAGTTTTTTTTTGCAAAAATTTTTTATAATTTGCTTAACCTATTTGGCGACAGTCTTTATAATGGGAAAAATTCTCTAGAGGCAAAATTATGGCAACAATTAAAGATGTCGCGAAAATGGCTGGTGTTTCCACCACCACAGTTTCCCATGTAATTAATAAAACCCGTTTTGTAGCAAAGGAAACCGAAGAGGCAGTGATGCAAGCCATTAAAAGCTTGAAATACTCACCAAGTGCTGTTGCGCGTAGTTTGAAAGTCAATACGACAAAATCTATTGGGATGATTGTGACCACCAGTGAATCCCCTTATTTTGCTGAAATCATTCATGCCGTTGAAGATCATTGTTATCGTCAAGGTTATTCACTTTTTTTGTGTAATACACAAAATGATCCTGAAAAAATTAAAAATCACGTCGAAATGCTCGCCAAGAAACGCGTAGATGGTTTATTGGTGATGTGTTCTGAATATACGCAACATTCACTTGATGTGCTTTCAGGTTTCTCTTCCGTACCTATGGTGGTAATGGATTGGGGTCCTAATGTGGATACCGATATCATTGAAGATAACAGCTTTACGGGCGGTTATATTGCGACTAAGCATTTAATTGATTGTGGTCATAAAGCTATTGGTCTTATTGCGGGGGAATTGGATAAAACTACCGCAAGAACCCGTTATGAAGGTTTTGTGAAAGCCATGAATGAAGCCAATCTGCCAATTCATGAAAATTGGATTATGGAAGGTTTCTTCGAACCAGAAGACGGTTACGAGTGCATGAACAAGATCCTTTCACAAGACAGCCTACCTACTGCTGTCTTCTGCTGTAATGATGTGATGGCATTAGGGGCAATTTCTGCTATTACGGAAAAAGGTTTGCGCGTACCTGATGATATCTCGATTATTGGCTATGATAATATTCACTCATCACGTTTCTATGCACCGCCACTCACCACGATTCACCAATCTAAATCACGTTTAGGTGCACAAGCAGTGAATCTCTTATTTGAACGTATTGCGAATAAAGATAACGACAATCACGAAAAACATCGTATTGCGATCCATCCAGAATTGGTACTACGAAAATCAGTTCGTACACTTGCATAAACATTAAATTTTTTGACCGCACTTTAAATTTTATCTAAAAAAGAGCGGTCTTTTTTTTACTTATTTTCAGCTTTATTGATTTAATACAAGTTTTCGACGTATAGCATTTGATCCCGATACATATTTTTGGTTATATCTCTCCTGGTTTTATTTTATTTTTTCTTTATCGGAGTTTATATGACTGATGAGTATCGCACTCTCCGCCATAATATTAATATGTTAGGGCGTTTTCTTGGAGAAACCATTAATGATGCACAAGGCGAAGACATTCTCACCTTAATTGAAAATGTTCGCCAATTGTCCAAACAATCTCGAGCGGGCGATAGCCAAGCGCGTAAAGCCTTGTTGGATACCCTTTCCACCATTTCAAATGAAAATATTATTCCCGTTGCGCGTGCATTTAGCCATTTTCTTAATCTGACGAATATCGCTGAACAATACCAAACGGTCTCTCGCCAACATAAAGATTTACAATCTTCTAATCGTTCATTAAGTGCTTTATTTCAACGTTTAAAAGCACAAAATGCCTCAAAAGAAGAGGTTTATAAAACTGTTGAAAACTTACTCATTGAGCTTGTATTAACTGCACACCCAACCGAAACTACACGTCGTTCTTTAGTCCATAAACATGTTGAGATCAATAAATGCTTAAGCAAATTAGAGCATGATGACTTAACACAGAAAGAACGCGGCATTATTAAACGTCTGTTGCTTCGTTTAATTGCTGAAGCTTGGCATACCAATGAAATCCGTACTGTTCGCCCTACGCCATTCGATGAAGCAAAATGGGGCTATGCTATGATTGAAAATAGCCTATGGCAAGGTGTACCTGAATTCTTACGTCAATTAAATGAACACGCTCGTGAATTCTTAGGCTACGATTTACCTGTAGGCTTACGTCCTGTCAGAATTTCTTCTTGGATGGGCGGTGACCGTGATGGTAACCCATTTGTTACTTCAAAAATCACCCAACAAGTCCTCTATCTTGCTCGTTGGAAAGCGGCGGATTTATTCTTAAATGACATCAAATCCCTTGCCGATGAATTATCCATGGTGAAATGCACGTCAGAATTTACCGCAAAATATGGTGAGCATTTAGAGCCTTACCGCTTTGTGGTCAAAGAACTTCGCGCAAAACTTATCGCGACCCTTGATTACTTTGATGATTGCATGGCTAATCGTCCACCACGCGTAAGCCAAGCGGATATCATTATGGAAGATAATCAACTTTGGGAACCTCTCTATGATTGCTATCAATCATTAATGGCGTGTGGCATGCGGATTATCGCCAATGGTTCACTATTAGATATTTTGCATCGTATTCGCTGTTTTGGGGTTACCCTTTCACAAATGGATATCCGCCAAGAAAGCACGCGTCATACAGATGCTATCGCAGAAATTACCCGTTATCTTGGTATTGGTGATTATGCACAATGGAGCGAAGCAGAAAAACAATCTTTCTTAGTGCGTGAATTAAATTCTCGCCGTCCATTAATTCCAACCCATTGGGAGCCGTCTGCAGAAACCCAAGAAATTTTAGAGACTTGCAAAGTCATTGCCCAACAAAAACAAGGCGTAATTGCTTGCTATATTATTTCAATGGCGAGAAGTACCTCTGATGTACTTGCCGTACATTTATTATTAAAAGAAGCGGGCGTGCCTTATCACATTCCTGTTGTACCACTTTTTGAAACCTTAGATGACTTAGATGTCTCTGAAGGTGTCATGCGTCAATTGTTTAATATTGGTTGGTATCGTGGCGTGATTAACAATCATCAAATGGTGATGATTGGTTATTCTGACTCGGCTAAAGATGCGGGAATGATGGCAGCTTCGTGGGCACAATATCGTGCGCAAGAAGCATTAGTCAATTTAACTGAAGAACTGGGTATTGAACTCACTTTATTCCATGGTCGTGGTGGTACAATCGGTCGTGGTGGTGCACCTGCACATGCGGCATTACTTTCTCAACCTCCACGTTCACTCAAAAATGGTTTACGTGTGACTGAACAAGGGGAAATGATCCGCTTTAAACTTGGTTTACCTGAAGTCGCAGTTGAAACCTTTGATCTTTACGCCAGTGCAATTTTAGAAGCAAACTTACTTCCACCACCAGAACCAAAAGCAGAATGGCGTGCTGTGATGGATGAGCTTTCCGCTACTTCATGTGACATTTACCGTAGTGTTGTTCGTGGTGATAAAGACTTCGTGCCTTATTTCCGCAGTGCTACACCAGAACAAGAACTGTCTAAACTGCCACTTGGATCTCGTCCTGCAAAACGTAATCCAAATGGTGGCGTAGAAAGCTTACGTGCCATTCCATGGATTTTTGCTTGGATGCAAAATCGTTTAATGTTGCCAGCATGGCTTGGTGCGGGTGCAGCAATTCAAAAAATTGTAGATGAAGGCAAAGGTCATATTATTGAAGAAATGTGTAAAGCGTGGCCATTCTTCTCTACTCGTGTGGGTATGTTAGAAATGGTGTTCAGTAAAACCGATACTTGGCTTTCTGAGCAATATGATCACAACTTAGTGAAAAAAGAGCTTTGGTACTTAGGTGAAAATCTGCGTAACCAACTGAATGCCGATATTAAAACCGTGCTTTCGCTTTCTCACAAAGATGAATTAATGGCAGACTTGCCATGGATCGCCGATTCTATTGCGTTACGTAATGTTTATACGGATCCACTCAATCTCCTTCAAGTGGAACTACTCCGTCGTTTCCGTGAATCGCCTGACAACCCAAGCCCTGATGTCGAACAAGCTCTGATGATTACCATCACAGGTATTGCCGCAGGTATGCGAAATACGGGCTAGTTACGGCAACGAAAAATAAGTGCAGTCAAAAATAATGATAAATTTGACCGCACTTTTTGTTTTCTATTTCTTGCGGTATCATACGCACAATTTACTTGATAAAGGAAAACCCAATGACAACTGATATTCAAAAACTTGATCCCGACGCAGCGATTGATCTTGCTTATGATATTTTCTTAGAGATGGCAGGCGAAAATCTCGATCCCGCTGATATTATGCTATTCAATCTGCAATTTGAAGATCGTGGTGCAGTCGAGTTTGTCGAAACAGCAGACGATTGGGAACAAGAAATTGGGGTGTTAATCGATCCTGACGCTTTTGCTGAAGTGTGGGTGGGTTTAGTGAATGAGAAAGATGAAATGGATGATGTGTTTGCGAAATTCTTAATTTCACACCGAGAAGAAGATCGTGAATTCCACGTTATTTGGAAAAAATAACTACCTTTCTCACACTATATCAATTTATAAACTAAAACCGGTTTAATTTTAAATTAAACCGGTTTTTGCTTAACAGATTCGTGGTAAAGGTTCGTTGCGTGGTAAGTCTAATAAACGACTTTGACCGAAAAGACCAACTGCTCTAACTTTGCCATCAGTGGTCACCTCACCAATTACGGCTGCGTTTTCACCTAATGGATGGCGACGAAGTGCGGTCAGAATTTCAGCTGTTTTTTCTTTATCTGCCACAATTACCAATTTGCCTTCATTAGCAAAATTCAACGCATCCAAACCGAGTAATTCGCAAATACCGCGTACTTCCTGACGAATTGGTAATACCGTTTCATCAATTTGAATCCCCACTTTCTGTGCCTGTGCAAATTCATGAAGTACCGCATTCACACCACCACGAGTCGCATCGCGTACAGCTTTCACCCCTTCAATCGGACGAATGCAATCAATAAGTGGTGCAAGCACAGCACAATCACTGCATAAATCCGTTTGAATACCGAGATTTTCACGTAAATTCAAAATGGTTGCACCATGATCCCCCAAAGTACCACTCACAATAATCTGATCGCCAGGCTGAATACGATGCACGCCCCAGTCGAGTCCGTTTGGAATCACACCAATACCGGCCGTATTGATAAACACTTTATCTATTGCGCCTTTTTGTACCACTTTGGTATCGCCCGTTACTACTTGAATACCGGCTGAATGGCAAGCTTTTGCCATTGATTGAATCAATTTTTTTAAAGTTTCTAGTGGTAAGCCTTCTTCCAAAATAAAGCCACAGGATAAATATTTTGGTACGGCACCGCATACCGCTACATCGTTAGCGGTACCGCATACAGCCAATTTGCCGATATCACCACCAGGGAAAAAAATCGGATCAATCACAAAGCTGTCAGTTGAAAAAGCTAATGTTCCGCCCAAAGTGTTCATTTCTTGTAACGCAATGCGAGCCTGATCTTCACCCTGTGAAAGTATCGGGTTATCAAATGCCTCGACAAAATAATCGCGAATCAACTCTTGCATGGTGGCACCGCCATTTCCGTGTGCCATCGTAATAAAATCAGTCATTGTTTTATTCCCGTCTGTATTGATAATAGGCCGCACATGCCCCTTCGGAAGACACCATCAATGCACCATAGGCATTGTCTGGATTACATTTTTTAGAAAATAATGGGCAATCCGCCGGCTTGCATTTACCGATTAATACATCACCGCAGCGAGAATCAGGATCATCCGCAACTTGATGTGGCTGACAAGCAAAATGGCCTTCTGCATCAAAGCATTGATAATCATCTGTCAATTCTACACCTGATTCTGCAATTTCGCCCAATCCACGCCATTCGCTGCTGGCTTTCAAGCGGAACACTTTACTGATTGCCTGTTGTGCTAACTCATTGCCATGTTGGTGTACGATACGTTTATACTGATTTTCCACTTCACAGCGTTTTTCAACAATCTGTGTCACCAACATTAAAATTGCTTGTAGGATATCTAAAGGCTCAAAACCAGTGATTACAAAAGGCTTATGGTAGGTATCACACAATTCCTGATAAGGTTCAGAACCAATCACCATGCTGACATGACCTGGCGCAAGGAAGCCGTCAATTTTGACTTGTCCTTGTGACAATAAGCTGTGTAATGTCGGGATGATGGTAATATTTTGGCATACCACAAAAAAGTTTTTTACCTGCTGTTTTTTCGCTTGTTGCAAGGTAATCGCGGCACTTGGCATGGTTGTTTCAAAACCAAGTGAAAAGAATACCACTTTTTTATCAGGATTATTTGATGCGATATTCAATGCATCGAGCGGTGAATAAACGATACGAACATCCGCGCCCTGTGCTTTGGCTTCTAATAATGAACCTAAACGTCCGCGTACTCGCATGGCATCACCGAAAGTACAGAAAATCACTTCTGGACGACGAGCAATCTCAATACAAACATCAATTCGCCCCATCGGTAAGACACATACTGGGCAGCCTGGACCATGAATAAATTCAATACTTTTCGGTAATAAACGATCAAGCCCAAATTTAAAAATAGTATGGGTATGTCCACCGCAGACTTCCATCAGATATAACGGATTTTCTGGCGTAAAGTGCGGTTGTTTTTCCATTATTTTTTGTAGTCTCTGCAACAGACTTTTTGCCAGTTCAGGATCACGAAATTCATCAACAAACTGCATTTGATGCTCCTATCGTTCTTGCACTTTTAACCAATCTAGCCACTGCTGTAATCCTTCTCCACTTTGAGAAGACAACTGGATAACCTCAATTGTCGGATTCACTTGTTTCGCATAAGCAATACATTTTTCCACATCGAAATTCAAGTAAGGCAGTAAATCCACTTTATTTAAAATCATTAACTTCGAGGCCGCAAACATATGTGGATATTTCAGCGGTTTATCTTCACCTTCTGTCACGGATAAAATCACCACTTTAGCGTGCTCGCCTAAATCAAACTCTGACGGACAAACTAGGTTTCCGACATTTTCAATAAACATCAGACTATTTTCCTGTGGCTGCAACTTCACCAATGCATTACCAATCATTTGTGCATCTAAGTGACAACCTTTACCTGTATTGACTTGAATTGCCGGCACACCGGTTTGACGAATTCGATCCGCATCGTTTTCTGTTTGTTGGTCGCCCTCAATCACATAACAAGGATAGTCATTTTTTAATGCGTTTAATGTGGTCGTCAACAAGGTTGTTTTGCCTGAGCCAGGACTTGAAACAAGATTAAGCGCCAAAATATGCTGATTCGCGAAAAAGCGACGATTCATATCGGCTAATTGATTGTTTGCACCGAGAATATCTTGTTCTACTTTCAGTAATCGTTGTTGCGTTTCTTCTTGTTGCGGCGTGTCTGACATGCGGAATGAGGAGTGAGAAAAATTAGGTAGTTTTGTCGCATGTTGCGCGTTGGAATCATTATGAACATGCGGTAATTCACCGATTCTGACTTGATCTGGATGGCCACAGCCACAGGTTGTACACATAAGTCACCTCAATAATTTTTCGTTTATTCTGTAAATACTTAGAATCTATGGTAATTCATGTGCGTTAGAATACCATATTCTCAATGTTAAATATATTCTTTGAAGAGGGATAAACGCATACTATCAATCAGTTAGCGTGTTTTATATTCAAAAGTCAGACGACATTCTAATCAATTAAAATACTATGCTATTTTACGGCGATTTCTTTCACTCTAAATTCTGTGCCGCTTCGACGTTGTAAACATGCACTGTGACAATGTGGACAGCAATCTTGATAAGCTTCAATCTCAACTTCCTTTTGACATTGCCAGCACCAAGCAATCGCAGGTAAATGAATGAAATGCAACTGGCAATTTTCAGCAACGGTATCTTTGCGCATAATTTCAAAGCAAAATTCTACCGCACTTTGCTCGACACAAGACAGCGCCCCAATTTCCAGCCAAATATCTGTTACTTCATGGATGTCATGCTTTTTCTGTTGCTGTTCAATAATTTCCATCATGTTCTGACAGAGGGACATTTCATGCATGATTTTCTCCTTAGGATAAAAAGCAGTATGTTTTAACTCTGCTCTTTTTACTATTCATTTTCTGCGTTTCAATATTTCACCCGTGTTGGCATATACTTTATTTCAACGGCACAAAATTAATGCCACTATGTTGCAACAAGGTATTCATTAAATCATTGTTTTGCTCAAAGTGACTACATTTGCCTTTGAGCTGAATTAAGCGAATTCGTAAGTGAGCCAATTCATGGATCCGTTTTGACACTTCTCGAATATGTCGATCTAGCAGCTCATTGATTTCTCGTTCCTGCTCTTGGGTAGCACATTGCGGATTCAGCAACATTTTGATTTCTTTTAACGAAATATCCAAACTACGGCAATAACAAATAAAAGAAAGTTGCTTCAAATGCTCTTCCGTATAAACACGGAAATTACCACTCGTTCGCTTGGCGGGTTCGATTAATCCTTGCTTTTCATAGAAACGTATGGCTTCCACCGTACAGCCAACGATATTGGCTAGTTGACCAATTTTCATTTTTATAAAATTACACTTGACTCTGAAGTTACTTCATATTTTATACTTTATCACAGTATTCACATGTTAGAAAAGGAGAACTTCTATGAAAAAAACAGCATTATTTATTACCGCACTATTCGGTGCTTCACTCGCTAATGCACATAATGTTTGGTTGGAGCCTGCTAAGGATGCAAAAGGGCAATATGTGGTTAAATTTGGTCATGAGGAAACTGAAACCTATCCTCAAAGCAAATTAAAAGCTGTGCGCCTACTTGATGCTAAGGGCCAATTACAGAATGCCACTGTGAACTTTAAAGAAGGCGAAGCACACTTTGCTGCACCTGATGCTGCCATCGCGTTTATTCGCTTTGATAATGGTGTTTGGTCAAAATTACCTAGCGGTAAATATGTCGAAAAAACCAAACAACAGGCACCTGAAGCAGTACGCAGTGTTAATCCGATCAAATTCGGTAAAGCGATTTTACACTGGGATGCTCAAGCAAATAAATCACACAACATGGATTATGAATTAATCCCTCAAAGTGAACCAAAAGCGGGACAACCACTCGATATTCTCGTGCTAGTAAAAGGTAAACCTGTACAAGGCATCAAAGTGGGTTTAGACGAAGATCACCCATTCAACTTAACCAATGAAAAAGGTATCGCACAATTCACCCCTAAAGCGGGTTATAACAAAGTTTGGGCTGAATTTGACGAGCCTGTTAAAGAAAACCCTGACTATACCGAACGCAGTGTTGAATATATGCTGACTTTTGATGCGAAGTAATGAAAAGAGTTGTATTTTTAACCGCACTTTTCACCTGGCTGTGCGCACCATCAGCATTGGCTCATAGTTTGCATGTTTTTGCACAATATGATGGACGCACAGTCTCTGGTAAAGCCTATTATTCCGATATGACCCCAGCGGCAGAAACCTATATGGAAATTTTGCAATCTGGACAGGACTCCCCTCTGTTGGAAGGCAAAACGGATCGCGATGGACAATTTTCCTATCCGATCAATCCCCCTACCGAAGGTGCCATTAAGGTTGTTATAGAAGGTGAAGAAGGACATAAAGCCTCAATTGTTGCTAACAGAGTATCCGCTCAAATCACAAATAATAGCGACAATTCGTTGATGTTGGTACGCGAAGATATCTCTAAGTTGAAAGACAAAATTTACCTACACGACATTATTGGTGGTATTGGTTATATTGTCGGTATTTTTGGCTTATGGGCATTAGTTCGTGCATCAAAAATGACGCGTGCATCACAATCTAAGGAAAGATAATATGCATTTATCGGAAGGTGTACTGCATACGCCAGTCTTACTTGGTGGTGCAGCTGTCGCATTAGTCTGCGTAATGATTGGTCTTAAACGACTCAATTCGCAGCAATTGCCGCTAACGGCATTGTTTGCCGCTGCCTTTTTTGTTGCGGGTACCATTCATGTACCGGTTGGTATTGGAAGCGTGCATCTCATCTTAAACGGCATGGCCGGTCTGTTTCTCGGCTGGGCTGTTTTCCCTGCATTTTTAATCGCATTGGTATTACAAGCCCTACTCTTTTCCTTCGGGGGATTTGCCGTATTAGGTGTCAATTTATGCGTAATGGCATTACCTGCCCTTCTTGTACATTGGCTATTTGCAAAAAGACTTGAAAATGACAATTCCCGTCGTACTCAAATTGCAGCAGGTATTGGTGCTGGTGTAATCGGTGTTGGTGGTGCTGCCTTGCTCGCTTCTTTAGTCTTGGCTCTAGATGGCGGTAAAGCCTACAGCGAGCTAATCATGCTACTGGTGATATCACATATTCCCGTATTTATTATCGACAGTATCGTCAGTGTCGGGGTGGTATTATTGTTAAACAAAATGTATCCAACAGCGCTCAGTGTGGTGAAATGAATTTTCTTACTTTTTTTCAACCGCACTTGCGATTAATTTATGTGTTTTTGTGTGGACTTATCGTCAGCACAATGACACATATTTCAACGCTTATTATCCTTAATCTGATCGTATTCAGCGGGTTACTTATTGCGCTAATACGTTATCAAAAATCCCTTGCCAGTTATTTCAAATATTGGCTGAAACTGAATTTCTTCACTTTGCTTGTTTGGTTGACCTTAAGTTGGAAAATCACTGAACAAGGCTTAGCATTGAATCCAATCGGTATTCAGCTCGCGCTACTCATCACGCTACGTTTCAATTTAATTTTAAGCTTAACCCGCCTCTTGTTAATTGATATGAACGATAGCCTTTTATTGCAAGCATTGTGTCACTTACCGTTGCCAGAAAAACTACTTCACCTATTCGTTCTGACCGTGCGTTATATTTCAGTACTTGGTGATGTACATAAAAAAATGGATATGGCGATGCGCGCGCGCGGATACCAGCCAAAACTTAACGGCAGAACCTTATTTATCGCCGCGCAACGTGTGGCATTATTATTAATTCATGCACTCGTTAAAGCAGAAAAAACAGAAATAGCGCTAAAAGCACGTGGCTTTCAGCTGCATGATGTTAAAAAAACACAGGATAAATCTTGATGAACGTCCTCGAAGTCAAACAATTACAGATCATGCGCGACCAACGCGTGATTATTGATAACCTTTCTTTTGAACTCCCCGAAGGTCATCGCCTTTTTTTACAAGGCGATATTGGTTGTGGAAAATCGACGCTATTACACTGCCTATTAGGGTTTATACCTTACCAACAAGGGGAAATTCGCTGGTTCGATAACACCTGCCGCCAAGAAAAAGATTTTGTACCGTTACGCGGAAAGATTGGTATCTGTTTCCAACATGCAGGCGATCAACTGTTTGGTCCAACCGTACTTGATGATGTAGCCTTTGGTCCACTTAATCAAGGATTAAACAGAGATGAAGCCTATCAAATTGCATTACAGCAGTTGGAACGTCTGAATATTGTTGGATTAAAAGATCGCTCTGTGAATACCTTATCTGGCGGTGAACAGAATTTTACTGCTCTGGCTGGCGTGCTAGCGATGCAGCCAAAAGTATTATTACTTGATGAGCCAACCAACGGACTGGATGTAAAAAACATCGCCAAATTGACCGAACTTTTACGTGAACTACAGTTACCGATGCTTATTGCCTCACATGATTTACGCTTTAGTGAAACACTCGCCGATTCCTGTTTGTCTTTAGCCACAGACAACAATGGCTAAATGTGCTCATAATCATGAGAAAATAATTGAATAAAAAACGGGCGAACAATTAAGTTCGCCCGTCATTCATTTATGACGCTAATCAAGCCACAAGTGCGGTTTCTTTTAAGCGATTTTTTAATTTCGCGTATTCAGTTACCACATAGCGTTCAGCCCAGGCTTGGTCTTCAATTTTCTCAATACGAACCGCACTGTATTTATATTCCGGTGTTCTAGAACCCGGATTCAAATGTTCAGCGGTTAATTCGTTACATTTACCGATCCACCATTGATAGGTCATATAACAAGCGCCTTTGTTGGTACGGGTGCTTACATCCGCGCGAGAAATCACTTTACCGCGTGATGATGCAATCCAAACCAAGTCGTTGTTTTTTATGCCTAATTCTTTGGCATCTTGATCGTTCATTTGTACGAATCCTGGTTCATCCGCAAGTGCAGCAAGTGCACGGCAGTTACCAGTCATTGAACGGCAGGAGTAGTGACCAACTTCACGTACGGTAGAAAGTACCAATGGGAATTCTTCTGAAAGATCTTCCATCGGTGGTTCCCAGTCACATGCAAAGAATTCAGCTTTGCCGTTCGGACGGTCGAAGATTTGGCCTTTATACAAATATTGCGTACCTTGATCTTCAGGACCTTCGTCAGTACATGGCCATTGGATATAGCCCATACCTTCCATTTTTTCGTAAGTTGCCCCTTTATAAAGCGGACAAAGATCACGCAACTCATCCCAAATTTCTTTGGTATTGTTATAGTGCATTGGGTAACCCATTGCCGTAGCAATTTCGCTAATGATCACCCAGTCATCCTTGACATCGCCGGTTGGTTCAACCGCTTTATAGAAACGTTGGAAACCACGGTCGGCAGCACTATACACCCCTTCATGTTCAGCACAAGAAGTCGCAGGTAATAAAATATCTGCTTCTGCTGCAGTTTGAGTCATGAAGATATCTTGAACGATAAGAAGCTCAACTTTCTCGAAGGCTTTTTTAACCGCATTAATATCAGGCTCAGTTTGTAATGTATCTTCACCCATGATATAGAATGCTTTAATTTTATCTTCCATGATCGCTTCAGGCACTTCACTCAACGGCACACCAGGTTTGGTTGGAATAGATGGCACGCCCCAAGCTTTCGCAAATTTTGCATTAATCTCTGGATTAGCAAAACTTTGATAGCCAGGTAATGTGTTGAATAACGCACCCATATCGCATGCACCCTGTACGTTGTTTTGACCACGTACTGGGTTCACCCCAACATTTGGTTTACCTAAGTTACCGGTAAGCATTGCCAAGCTTGCTAATGCACGTACGGTTTCTACACCTTGACGGAATTGGCAAACGCCCATACCCCATAAGATAGTAGCGGTTTCCGCTTTCGCATAAGTGCGGGCAATTTCACGCAACATTTCAGGTTCAATACCTGTGATGTGTTGAGTGGATTCCGGTGTATAAGCTTTCACGGTTTCATAGAACGCATCGAAGTTTTCGGTGTGTTCATCAATAAATTTTTGATCTTGTAATCCTTCTTCTAAAATCACATTCATCATCGCATTCAAGAATGCGACGTTAGACCCGTTAGCAAGCGGTGCATAAATATCCGCGATACGGGCTGTTTCGATTTTACGAGGGTCACAAACAATGATTTTCGCCCCTTTTGCTTTGGCGTGGTTAATCCGACGCGCCACAATAGGGTGTGAAGTGGAGGCATTATAGCCAAAAATAAATACGCATTTGGTATCTTCAATCTCAACAATTGAGTTGGACATTGCGCCGTTACCGACCGATTTGAGCAGACCTGTTACAGAAGGGCCGTGTCACACGCGCGCACAACAGTCAATGTTGTTATTTCCTAATACCGCACGGGCGAATTTTTGCATCACGAAGTTCACTTCGTTACCTGGTCCACGGGAAGAGCCCGTTACCATAATCGATTCGTTACCGTACTTTTCTTTGATTTCACTGAGACGTTTTGCTGTGTAAGAAATCGCTTCTTCCCAGCTCACTGGTGTGAATGGTTCGCCACGTTTGTAGCGGATCATCGGTTGAGTTAGGCGAGGAGTCAGGATTTTTGTATCATGCACAAAATCCCAGCCATAATATCCTTTTAGGCATAACTCCCCTTCGTTTGTCTTGCCGTTTGCACCTTCAGCTCCCACAATTTTGTTGTTTTCCACCAAAAGATGGATTTTACAACCTGAGGCACAATACGGACATACGGTAATTACTTTTTTAATAGCCATAGTAACGTCCTTATTTTAGATACAACACGAGGTTAGAGATAGAATTAGAATAATTAATTCTGGGTATATATTACACCCAAAATCAGTTTATAGTCTTACAAAAAACATGGATTTATTGATATAAAACAGGTTTTCGTAATATTTTTAAAATATGTTTAGAAAATCACCCTCACTTTTTTACAAAACAGGAATCTCTTCAAGCGATCTTCCCTCTTTTAAAAAATCATACATAAATTGCACAGACTCTTTTACGCTTTCTGTCATTGGAAAACCAAAGGAAACCAGATCGGGTTGAAGCCCCACGAAAACAATTTGTTTAATATCTTGTTCCAGTTGTTCAATGAGGTAATTGAGCGGCATATTATGCGTACTCATGAAAAACATTTCAGCAATGCTCTCTTTTTCAATGATTCGGATTTTACCGGGCGCTAACTCCATATCAGCTGCATCGAAAATTAAAAGCAAATCAGGTTTCATGTCACGCACGATATGGGCAACATTTTCCGGTGCTGAACCTCCATCAAGTGCGGTCCAATTTGGCAATGGATTTTCACTCAATAATTGATAGAGATAAGGCCCTGCGCCATCATCACCCATCATGCTGTTGCCAACGGTTAAGATCACATTATTCGTCACGACGTTTCACCATAATATACATCACTGGTTCACGCTGAATCGATGCTAACGTATCCATCAGAATTTCGACCCACTCTTGATGTTCTGGGGTGAAATTGGCTTTATTTTCATCCATCGCTTTCGCCAATAAATTGACATGGCTTGAATCGATCACAATTTCACCGAATCGCATTAAGCCCGCAAATTTACGTTTAGCATCCCCTTCTGGAAAGCTATCTACAAAATGTTGATAAGCATCGTAGTCACAAACCAGTAATTTTTTAAAACAATCAATTACGCCAACATGGTGACCAATCGCCAAAGAGTAATACATCACCTGTTTTGCTTGCTCTGGCACTTGTTCATCGTTTTCGACGAAACGTTCGTTTAATAAATAGAAAAAGACTTTCGTTGTCATAACATTCCCATTTTTATAGGGGGCAATCACTTGCCCCATAATTAACTATCCCGAAAACGGCATACTAATCGCATGCAAACGATTGACGATTTCACTTAAACGCGGATCGGCTTCGCGTTCTAGGTATTCACCTAAACGTACACCAAATGGCACCTTGTCATTTTCTGCCATCATTGCCATAAATTGGTTAGCGATGTTACCGCCTTGACGATAACCGGCAAGACGACGTGCTTCACGTTCAAGGCTAATACGTAAATCCAACGGAATAGTTGGGAAACGTAATTTAGCTTCTGCGTTAGGATCGGCTTTTTCTTGTTTACCTTTGAGCTTTTGATCAAGCAAACCAAGCGCGACAGCAAAACCATAAATGGTGGCGGCAGGTGTTGGTGGACAGCCAGGGATATATACATCAACCGGTACGATTTGGTCAGAACCACCCCATACACAATAGAGATCGTGGAAAATACCACCGCCGCAACCGCAAGCCCCGTAAGCGATACAAATTTTTGGATCCGGCGCGGCTTGATAAGCACGCATGGCTGGCGTACGCATCGCACGGGTAACCGCACCTGTGAACAAAAGAATGTCCGCATGGCGAGGTGACGCTACCACTTTAATACCAAAACGTTCCGCATCAAATGTTGGCGTAATAGTACTGAAAATCTCGATTTCACACCCATTACAACCGCCACAGTCCACACGGTAAACGTAAGCTGAACGTTGAATATCTTTCAGCAACGTTTGTTTCATTTTGGCAATATTTTCATCAATACTAAACGGTGTTGATATACCATTAACCGGCATTGGAATTTGAGTGTTCATCGTCTTTCGCCTCCTGCTAAAACTTTAGGTAAATCAACCGCACTTTCCTCACGTTGTTCGATTGCTTTTTTGAAATTCAAGCGAACTGGCTCCTTAAAGTCGATCAATTTCATCCGCATATTGGATTCCATATTTGCGGTTTTTTCTAAACTATGTTGACGTTTGCAAACCGGACAGGTATGTAATTCCGCCAATTTTCGTTTCACTAACTCTGGATTATCCAAAGTTTGTTTGAATAAATCGATGGTGTAATTTAGTTCTTTATAAGAAATAAACGGTTTACCACATTCCTGACAGGCGACTGTCGCAAAGGTCGTTTCTTGGAAAAGATCCTGTTTATTCGTCACTGATAATTCAAAATCTTGCGATAATCGAATCGCCTTAGTTGGACAAACCTCCTCGCAACGACCGCAGAAAATACAACGACCAAGGAATAACGACCATGTACGTTCGCCTGTAACGGGATCCGTTCTCATCGTTAATGCATTGGCTGGACAGGCAATGGTACAAGCCGCGCAGACAATACATTGATCAGAATTAAGTTCTGGTTTTCCTCTAAAATCATCATCGACTTCATAAGGTTTGAACGGATATTTGGTGGTGACATCACCTGCTTTAAATACCGTTTTTAGTAATTTAAACATTTTCCGCCTCCCCTATTTCAATGGTGAATTTTTACGTTCGATACCGTAGCGTTCAATCTCTTTATAATCTACGGTTTTCGCTTTGCGTTTACGCACATCCACCACGGTGACACGGTCGGTACAAGAATAACAAGGGTCAAGACTACCAATAATAAGTGGCGCATCAGACACTGTATTGCCACGCAACATATAGCGTAAAGTTGGCCAGTTAGCATAAGTCGCAGCACGACAACGCCAACGGAAAAGTTTTTGGTTGTCTCCTAGCATTGACCAGTGAATATCTTCGCCACGTGGTGCCTCAGTAATCCCTAAAGCAAAACGTCCAGGCGTATAATTGAAACCTTCTTTTAAGATTTCGCCACTTGGCAAATTATCCACCATGTAATCGATGATATTCATGGATTCAAACACTTCATTAATCCGCACTTTCACACGAGATAACACATCACCATTGGCTTCAGTGAAGAGATTGAAAGGAATATCGCCATAACCAGAGAATGGGTGTACTTTACGCACATCACGCGCAAAGCCAGAACCACGAATCATTGGACCAACCGGGCTAAAGTCACGAGCGATATCTTTTGCCAAGACACCGACACCTACCGTACGTTGTTCCATATTCGGTGTATTTAATAAAATATCGGTTAAGGTTTTGAGTTCTTCACGCATTTCGCCGATAAGTTTGATACATTGCTCACGTTGATGTTTCAACATATCGCGACGCACACCACCGATAAGGTTAATACCATAGGTTTTACGTGCACCGGTTAGCACTTCTGCCAAGGTCATAGATTTCTCACGAACGCGGAAGAATTGCATAAAGCCAGTATCAAAGCCAGTAAAGTGGCTAGATAGACCTAAATTTAATAAGTGACTGTGTAAACGTTCTACTTCTAATAAAATCGCACGGATCCATTCAGCGCGTTTTGGAATTTGAATCCCCAAAGCGCTTTCTACAGAATTAGCATAGGCCACACTATGTGTAAAACCACAAATCCCACACACACGGTCAGCAAGGAAGTTAACTTGGTCGTAATCCATACGGGTTTCCGCCAATTTTTCCATACCACGGTGTACATAGAACAAACGATAATCCGCATCAATGATGTCTTCCCCATCCACGAACAAACGGAAGTGTCCAGGTTCATCCGAAGTGATATGTAACGGGCCAAGTGGAACGATACGTGCCTCGCCTTTTTCGTTAATAAATTCGTATGTTTCTGTCGCGGTTGTCGGATCAGGACGTAAACGATAGTCCATGGAGTCTTTACGTAATGGATAAAGATCGTCCGGCCAATCATCTGGCAACACTAAGCGGCGTTGGTCAGGTAAACCAACGGCTTTCAAACCATACATATCGAATAATTCACGTTCGCCCCAAACAGCCGCTTTGACTTTTGGTGTCACAGACGGAAATTCCAAGCTCACAGGATCGACCAAGGCTTTAATGGTGATAAAAGTTTTCACTTCCCCTTCCATGGAAAGCACGTAGTACACTGCATAGTTACCATGAATTGAACGCTCATCATTCCCGAATACCAAAGGTAACCAACCTTCATGTTGATAATAAAGGTATTCAACCACGTCAGGTAACATATTGGTTTTAATGGTAAGGGTAACCTGATTTGGTGTTGACCACTCCTCATCCAAAATAGTATTTGGAAATTTTGCATTGACTGCTTCAATGTAATTTTTGCCAATCATTTTGGCTGGATCGACTGATGTATTTTTAGTTAATTCCATATATTTATCCCTCCTGTCGATCATTGCGCTAAACTTTGCCAAGGTAAAACTAACATTTCACCAAAAGACACTTGTTCAGATCCGAGTACAATTCCGACCGCACTTTTTAATAACTGCAAAATTGGTTCGGCAATATGAATACCCATAATAAACATGAATAACAATAAAATTGCCATCGCCACGAGTGAAACTTTGTTCACATCCCCCACTTCAACATTATCCGGTTGTTTGCCTAATACGGTTTTTAATACCATTAAAGACAATCCAGCTAACACGATAGTGAGTAAAATTAAACAGAACACCATTAACCAAGTTTTACCTGCGTAAATACCAGCAACAGCAATACTGAATTCACTGACGAACACGTTAAATGGTGGGATACCACCTAGTGCTAATGCACCACCGGCAAATAACACCGCCGTCATTGGTGCGACACGCCATAAACCACGAACTTGGTTCATATCACGGGTTTTGTATTTCAATAAAATGTTACCTGAAGCACAGAACAGCAAGGTTTTCGCTAAGCTATGGTTAATGGTATGTAATAACCCAGCAAATACACCTATTGGGCCACCTAAACCAAAAGCGAAGCTAATTAAACCCATGTTTTCAATACTGGAGTATGCCAATAAGCGTTTGATGTCGAATTGAACGATAATAAACAAGGCCGCAACCAATACAGAAAGTAAACCGAATACCAATAATAAGGTTTGCGGGTATGTAGAACCGACTGCTTTAGAAACTAAGATGTAATAGCGCAATACTACCAACATGGCACAGTTCAATAATACCGCTGATAAAATCGCACTCACTGGACTTGGTGCCTCACTGTGCGCATCAGATAACCAAGTATGCATTGGAAATAGACCGCACTTAGTACCAAAGCCAACCAAAATGAAGGCAAAAGCGAGATACATAAGCATCGGATTCAAACCCGCTGCCTGTTGATTGATTTCTGTCCAGAAAATGGCTTGGCTAGGATCCGCTAAAAGATTGGTACCATTAGAGAACGTTAAAATTGTGCCATACAATCCAAACGCCACCCCAACTGAACAAATAATAATGTATTTCCATGCAGCCTCAAGAGAGGTTTTTTGTTTGTATGTGCCGACCAAGAATGCAGAACTTAATGTGGTTGCTTCAATGGCTGCCCACATCAAAATCACATTATTGGTGATCACAGAAATAATCATAGTGAAGAAAAACAAATGCAAAAAGCCGTAGTAATTGCAGTATGTTTTCAAATCAAGATGCCCTTCACGATATTCCGTACCAATGTAGCCGATAGAATAAATACCGGCTAATGTTCCGACAATAGCGATGAGACCTAAGAAAATAGCAGATAGACTGTCGATGTAAACCCAGTTATTTAATGCACTGATTTCCCCCTGAGTTAGCACGCCATTAATAATTTGTAAGGCAAATGCTAACATCAAAATCAAACCTGTAACATGAAGTGCGGTACAAATTGTCCGTGCTTTTGCCACGCCACAAGCGAAACTGGCAAGTGATATTGCTAAAGGTGCGATTAATAACGCGATTATCCATTGTTCATACATAGCGTTACCCCTTCAAACTCATAAGTTGTTTTGCATCTAATGAATGGAATGTACGGTAAATTTTGTTTACCAACACCACCATTATGATGACGGCAAAGATAGCATCTGTGGCAATTCCGATTTCCACTAACTCAGGTGCTTTATTTGCCAATAAGGCTAATGTGAGATGAGAACCGTTTTCCATCAAACAATAACCGAATACTTGTTTTACGATATTGCGTTGGCTAACAATGCACACTAAACCTAATAAGAAGTGACTTAATGACACTGATAATGCTGGTTTAAGATGGGCAACCAACGGTAAATCGATTGGGACAACGACAAAGTAGCACAATGTCACTATCACTGCTGTGATCGGGATCAACCAAGCGACATTTATTCCAGCTGGAGTTTGACTTTCATCAACTTTTTTCATCGCATAGATTAAAATCGCGGGTACCAAAACCACTTTGGTAATAAATGCGCTGATTGACCACATGTAAAGTTCATGGGCTTGCATTTCATTGGCAAGATAGACAAACAGTAATACCAACACCAACGATTGCAAACTGTAAAACAATGCAGCTTTTTTGGCGGTTCGAACCATAATTACGCAAAGAGAGGTAATAATGAGTAAACACGCAAGTCCATTTATCATTAACATAGAGTCCTCCTTAACCTAACCCGCCAAACCTAGCCAATATGCAGCAATGAAGCTAGAACATACAGACATCACCATGAGAATCACTAATACGATACTCATTGAAAACGTAATTGGTTGTGCTTCAGCCACTGCTTCTGACGGTTTACCGATGACGCATTGTCCGAATTTATACAACAACCATACGAATGTTGCAGTAGATTCAACTAAAGCAAGTACCATCAACCATGTGATCCAACCGTATTCTTGGCCTAATTCAAATCCAGCCGCGAATAACGGATATTTACTGAAGAATCCGTTAAACGGCGGCACCCCAGCAATCGCTAATGCGGCTACACCAAATCCTGCACCAACCACTGGCATTGTACGCATAATACCTTGTAACAATGGCATTGAACGGGTTCCTGTCGCATAACTCAATGATCCTGCTACCAAGAAGAATAAGCTTTTCGCGAAAGCATGGTTGAAGATGTAGCTAATTGCTGCCACAAAGGCCAATTTAGAACCTAATGCAGCAAGAGAAATCCCAATGAAAATATAAGAAAGTTGGGTAATGGTTGAATACGCCAATAAACGTTTTAAGTCAGTTTGTGGCAAGTACATCAAGAAGCCGTAAATTAAGGTAATCATCGCCATGATGATGCCGACTTCGCCCACAATATGTGGAATCTCACCAGCAGACATAACTGAACGAGCGAAAATATACACCCCAACTTTTACCATTGATGCGGCGTGCAAATACGCACTCACCGGTGTTGGTGCTTCCATCGCATTCGGCAACCAAATTTGCATTGGTAATTGCGCTGATTTACCCCACGCAGCAAACATTACGCCGAATAACACGATGGTTTTCGCGCTCGGATCTAAATGTTCTAACGCTGTGATAGAGAAAGTACCTGATTGGCTGAACAAATAGGCTGCAGCAATATATAACCCGATTGCCCCCACATGGGTAATAATCAAGGCTTTCATTGCAGCTGCTTGGGCTTTTGGCGTTTGGTAATAACTGATTAATGCCCAAGAACATCCCCCTGTAATTTCGAAGAACAATAATTGTCCAGCTAAAGTTGAGGAATACACCAAGCCTGCCATGGCACCGATAAAAATAAGCAAGAAGGCATAAAAGCGTGGTAACCCGTTATGTGGGTGTTCACGGTTTTTATCGGTTAAATAACCGCAAGAATATAGGCAGATTAAGAAACCTAAGGCCACAACGGCAAAGGCAATTAATGTACTGACTGCATCAAGAGTAACACCAAAGATCGCGGTTTTATCAAAAGCGACGATGTCATAAGTGACGCTTTGATGGCCATCAGCAAACCATTGTCCTGCGACTAACAAGGTTCCCAACGTAGCAAGCGCAGCAAATACGGTGGCAATTTGAGCAAAGTGTTTTTTGTTCAAACCGACAATAAATGCCCCTACGAAAGGTAAAATGATTGTAATCAGAGCTAAACGTTCCATATTTGTCCTCCTTACAACCCAGTGAAGTAAAATACAAACGCCAACACAGAAATGCCGAAGCCGACCACGGTTAAACGTCCGGTTAACATAAAGCGGGTACGAGAAAGTGTGTTTTCAAAGACACAAGCCAATACGAACACTACGAATAATTTCACGAAGAATAAAACACCGCCTAAAATGACCGCACTTAAGCTCATCTCTGTCGGAATTCCAAACGGAAGCAACACACTCACAAAAATGGAAGCCACAACCATCGATTTTAAGCTTAAGCCTATTTTTAATAGGGCGAGTGCTGGTCCTGAATATTCAGTTAATGGACCTTCTTGTAATTCTTGTTCTGCTTCTGCCAAATCGAATGGAATTTTACCCATTTCAATAAACACAGCGAAGAATGCCGCGGCGATTGCAATCACTGTCGCAATTGGATATTGCCAAGTGTTTTCGGAAAGTGCATTACCGATAACAGCAAAATTGGTTGAACCCGCAATTAAAGCAATCACAAGGAATGCCAACATGAGAATTGGTTCTACCAAGACACCTAATGTGACTTCACGACTTGCCCCTAAACTTGAGAATGTGCTGTTTGAATCCAAACCCGCAATTGAAAAGAAGAAACGGAACAAGGCGAATAAGTAAATCACGGTGATTAAATCACTGCCTGCGCCAAACGGTGCAACACGAGTAAATAAAGGTAAGCTCATGGCAACTACCATCACAGTGCTAATTAGCACATAAGGCATCACTTTAGAAACCCAACCCGCATTGTCAGGCCAAATATTTTGACGTTTCATTAATTTCGCAATGTCGCGATAATCTTGTAATACGCCTGGACCGCGACGAGATTGAATGCGAGCACGGATCATACGTGAAATACCGGAAAATAACGGTGCAAGGGCAAGTAAAATCAAGGCTTGCACAATGGCAAAAACAAACATTCCGGCAGATGTTGCAATTTCTGAAGGTAACGTAATCATCTTCAACCTCCTACATCAACGCAATGGAAAGTAGTATTGCCACCAAGGCAATCACGAAGTACACGCAGTACAAACGGAAGTCACCTTGTTGCAACCATTGAATTTTAGTTCCTAACCAAGGAATAAAACGAGCGATCGGCATGGTCACTTTTTCTTCCCAGAAAGGTTCTGTTTTTGTTGCGCCTTTAATTACTGCTTGGATGCCTTTATCACCTAAAGGTGCAGGATCCAATACTTCGCGCAAGGTATAAAGCGGTTTGAAAATCGTACGTAATGGACGAGTAAAACTACCCGCAGAAGCCGCCATATCTTGTTCATAAGCATAACCACAAGCCCATGGATTGCCTTTTGCACGATCGGATAAACGTTGATTTTTGGTGAAGGCGTAAAAACTAAATGGCAAGAAGAAGAATGCCAATAGCATGATAGTCACCATCGGTGTTGAAAGCACGGTATGCGGTTCAGCTTGCGCGACCACTACACCATTTTGAGCCAACATTAGCGGCTCGCTATGAGCAAGTGCGGTCGAAATTTTCGCAATTATTGGAGTCACCACAGATGCGCCCACACCTAACAACACACAACATAACGCTAATACCGCCATGGCAATCACCATTGGTTTTGGCACTTCGCGTGCATTGGCTGCTTTTTCGCTACGCGGTGCACCACCAAAGCTGATACCGTACACTTTCACGAAACAAAGTGCTGCTAACGCACCCGTCAATGCCAACATAATGATGGCAATTGGACCGGCAAGTTTTAATACGAAATCATCACTTTGGCTTAATGTGAATAAGGATTGATAAGTAAACCATTCACTGACAAAACCGTTAAACGGTGGCAATGCAGAAATCGCCATGGTACCGATTAAGAAACAGAACGCAGTGTAAGGCATAAGTTTGCCTAAGCCGCCCATTAAGTCCATGTCTTTGGTATGCAAGCGATACATCACAGAACCCGCACCTAAGAATAACAAACCTTTGAACACGGCATGGTTAAGTAAGTGATATAACCCACCAAGCAAGCCCACAGTAGCCAATACGGGATGATGTGTTGCGATACCAATCATACCAACGCCCACACCCATCATAATGATGCCGATATTTTCTACCGTGTGATAAGCCAAGAGTTTTTTGATGTCATGTTCTGCCAAGGCATAAAGTACGCCGAGCACGGAAGAGACTGCACCGAAACCAAGTACGATAACGCCATACCAAACATTGGTAGAACCGAGAAGATCGACACCCACTTTAATGATCCCGAAGATACCGATTTTAACCATCACACCAGACATCATTGCGGATGCATGAGAAGGTGCAGCTGGGTGAGCTTTCGGTAACCAGCTGTGTAATGGAATCATCCCTGCTTTGGCGCCAAAACCTAAAAATGCCAAAATAAAGGCGGTAAAGGCAAGCGGTGCCGGTAAAGTGGTTTGACGGAATGCGCTAAATTCAAAACTACCGGCATAGCAGTAGAAAATAAAGAAGGCGATCATAATTAATACCGAACCAGCATGCGCAATAAAGAAATAAAGCAAGCCTGCATTTACGGCATTGTCATCTTGTTCGGTAAGCACTAAGAAATAAGATGCCAATGACATCATTTCAAAGAATACAAGGAAGTAGAATGCATTATCGCTGGTGACTAACGCAACCATGGAAGCGATAAATAAATTCATAAAGAAGCCCATGGAACCTGCGCCTTTACCTTTATATTCTTTTACATAAGAGAAAGAATAAAGTGCGGTCACAATCACTAATAAAGAAATGACACACACCATAAAGGCTGCCAATCCGTCAATACGGATGGAGAACGAGGCAAATTCAAATGGGGTTTTGAAAACATCAACGACTGTGTCGCTGCTGATCAGAACGGGGATGCAGGCAACAATACCTAACACTCCAGCAAGTACACCGGTCACGCCGGATATATTGATTGAAAGTTGTTCGTTTCGTCTCACTGCGAGCGAAATAAACGCACCTACGACATAAATCAACAGGGTCGTGATGAGTAAATTGATTGGTAAACTCATAATATCACTCCATTGATTACAAGTTAAACACACTAATTATCTTGGGATAGCAGGCGAAGAAACCATTGCCATTTCACGTTTTCTTTCGTTAGCCTGTTTGATACTCTCATCACTAATAATAAATAACGTTTTGGTCGGACAGGTTTGTACACAAGCCGGACCATCTTCACGGAAATAGCAAAGATCGCATTTCACCGCAATGGCTTTTACGCCAGGTTGCCATGCCAACATATTGTGTAAATCCGTATTATCTGGTGCAGTACGAATATCTCGTTTTACCGCATCAGTGAAGGAGAATCCTTCATAATAGGTTGGTGCGTCAATCGGTGCTGAACCATGTTGGGTAATTGCACCGAATGGGCAAGCAATACCACAAAGTTTACAACCGATACAGAGACTTTCGTTAAGTTGAATGGTGTCATCAATATGTGTAATGGCGTGTACAGGACACACGGTAGCACATGGTGAATCATCACAATGACGACAGAGAATTGGCACGGTTACATCATCATTACGCATGACTTGTAAGCGTGGAAAAGATTGTAATCCGAAAGCTTTATGCACTTCGCTACAAGCGGCCATACAGGTGTTGCATCCAATGCAATCCTTCGGATCACCGATTACAAAACGATTCATACATTCCCCTCCTTGTATGTAAATAACGTTTCTACAATAACCACTCTAGAAGTAAGGATACTCCTCTAAGAAACAAAAGCTCAAGAAGTAAATTGTCAAACAATGATTAAGATCAAAAGATTTCCATTGTTTTTCTATTACTGTGATGCCCCTGTTAAATAACGGTGAAACATAATAATTTTATGTTAAAAATGTGAACAAATTTTCAACAAATGGACATCACCCTATTTGAAATATCGCTATACAAATTTAAATGCTTACGTGATAAAATTTCCCTTTCGTAGTATGTTTATTGCCTCACAATAAACAATTCATCTCATAAACATTCTAACTAAGGACAGATTATGTGTTTAGGTATTCCGGGACAGATCATTCAAGTAGCTGACAGCGCATTACAGCTTGCTGTAGTCGATGTGTGCGGAGTTAAAAGAGAGGTTAATATTTCATTAATTTGTCAGGATGACCCAAAACCTCTAGTTGGCAAATGGGTTCTCGTACATGTGGGTTTTGCCATGACGATTATCGATGAAGAAGAAGCCAAACAGACGCAAGAAGCCTTAATTGCGATGAGCCAGCTAGAACACGAAGTCGGCGATTTTCTTGGCCTCAATCAAAAATAAACAGGATTGCGTTATGCAAGGGATCGAATTACGCATAAAAGGAAAAGTTCAGGGCGTGGGATTTCGCCCTTTTGTTTGGCTTCTGGCAAATCAATATGGATTAAATGGAGATGTCAATAATGATGGACAAGGCGTATTAATTCGTTTTGTTTCTCCACCAACAGATGCACTCGAGCAATTTTTATCCGACTTACAAAACAAACTCCCACCGCTAGCGCAAATTACCGATATTACTCAGCGCGCCATTGATTGGCCAGAAGCAACTGCAATAACAGACTTTACTATCCGAGAAAGCGAAAACAATCAAATGGACACGCAAATTATTCCCGATGCAGCGACCTGTCCACATTGTTTAGCTGACTTATTCGATCCCAACAATCGACGTTATCACTACCCCTTTACCAATTGTACCCATTGTGGCCCGCGTTTCACCATCATCAAGGCAATTCCTTACGACCGAAAAAACACAGCGATGTCAGTTTTTCCGCTTTGTCCAAAATGTGAAAGAGAATACAAAGATCCCGCTGATCGTCGTTTTCATGCTCAACCTAACGCTTGTTCGGTCTGTGGTCCTCATATCTGGTTACAAGATCGAGAACAAACGCTTGCTACTCATGAAACAGCACTAAAACAGACCGCACTTTTATTGCAAGAAGCTCATATCATTGCAGTTAAAGGCTTAGGTGGTTTTCATCTAGCCTGTGATGCGAATAACCAAAAGACTGTTGATTTATTACGTCAACGGAAACATCGTCCAACAAAACCATTAGCCATCATGGTGCCTGACTTGCAGTTTTTACAGGATTTAACGCCTCAAGAAACAGAATTGCTGACAAGCAGTGCTGCACCGATTGTACTGCTAGCAAAACATAAAGTACCCAATATTGCTGATAACATCGCACCTCACTTGCAAGAAATCGGCGTCATGCTTCCAAGTAATCCACTGCAGCATTTGTTGTTACGCGCAGTTAATCGTCCGCTAGTCATGACCTCTGCTAACGCAAGCGGACAACCTCCCGTACTGAAGAATGAACATGCGGTAGAACAATTAAATGATTTAGCTGATTTTTATCTTTGTCACAATCGCGATATTTTACAACGTGCCGATGATAGCCTTGTTCGCGTTGCCTTCGATGGATTAGAAACGCTACGTCGTGCTCGTGGCTACGTGCCCGATGAAATACCACTTGAAACACAAAGTCCGAAAAATGTATTGGCGTTAGGTTCCGATCTGAAAAATACATTCTGCTTACTACGTCACAATAAAGCCATACTAAGCCAACATATTGGCGACACAGCAAATGAACAAGTGCGGTCACAATTAAGTGAAAATATTGAATTATTTCAAAGTATTTATCAATTTAAACCAGACATCATCGCTGTCGATACTCACCCAGGCTATTTTTCATCTTCCATTGGTAAACAACTTGCCGAACAGCAACAAATCACACCAATAGAAGTACTGCATCATCATGCTCATATTGTCAGCGTAATGGCTGAGCACAATTGTAATGAACCTGTTATTGGTCTTGCACTAGACGGTATCGGCATGGGCGAAAATGGACAACTTTGGGGGGGAGAATGCCTACTTGTTGATTATCAACATAGCCAATATTTAGGTGGTCTGCCGGCTGTTGCTCTACCAGGTGGCGATCTTGCAGCCAAACAACCTTGGCGCAACTGGCTGGCCCACCTGCATCAATTTGTGCCACAATGGCAAGAAATTCTCACCAAAACTTGCACTGAACCGAATTGGCAAATATTAGTCAATGCCATTGAGCGTGGACTCAATTGCCCACCTATATCATCTGCGGGGCGTTTATTTGACGCCGTAGCTTATGCTCTCGGTATTGCTCCAAGCATCGTTTCTTGGGAAGGTGAAGCGGCTTGCCATCTCGAAGCACTGGCAAATAGCTCATTCTTTGCCATACAACCGGAAAGTGCGGTCAATATTCCTGTAAAAATGCCGCTTATCGGCAATAAACTGGATTTGTCTTATTTCTGGCAAAGTTGGTTGAATTATAATAATGCTTCTGTTGAAGATAAAGCCTTCGCCTTTCATTATGCTCTTGCCCAAGGTTTTGCTGAACTTGCTGCAAACCAAGCACGCCAACACCAATGCCGTACTATCGTGTTATCTGGTGGTGTGATGCATAACCAGCTGCTACGTCGCTTATTAAAAGAAAATTTGAGCGAATTCCATGTACTGAGTGCGCATAAATTACCGATGGGTGATGGCGGACTCAGTTTAGGTCAGGCTGTTATTGCCATGCATAGAAACTGATAATTTCTAATATTAAAATATAAGAAAAAGAGTTAATCGGAAAATGACGATTAACTCTTTTGTTTTTGTATTTATAACGGAATACTGGAAAAGAAAACCAATAACAATGGTGGCAGAATATTCGTCACAAAGCCAAATGAAATGGCTATAGGTGTCACTTCAATGCCCCCCGCTTTTTGAATAATCGGCAAAGTGCAATCTATTGCGGTCGCTCCCGTAATTCCAATTGCCGTCGAACGGAAATGACGCATAAATAATGGGATGACAAATAAACTGACAATTTCACGGGATAAATCATTAAAAAAGGCAATACTACCCTGCACCGGTCCCCATGCATTGGTTAATACTACACTGGATAATGAATACCACCCCATTCCAGAGGCAAACGCCAGTCCTTGCGTAATGGGCATAGCCAAAACAAGAGCAGCAATGATACCACCTAGTAATGAAGTAAAAGTAAACACCATTCCCGTTTGGAAACCTCGTTTATTGAAAAGAGCTTCTTTCAAGGAAATGCCGTTATTTCTTAGCTGAATCCCCACAAAGAAAATCAGTACAATCAATACATACAGATTAATACCTGTAGGTAACATGAGATAGGATTTGAATAAGAAACCACAAAGGGTGCCAATTACCACTGTGCCGGAAAGTTTGAGAGAGTCAATTAAGGAGTGCCAACGAGAATCAATTTTACCTTGTGATTTAAGTGGCTCAGCTGGGTTAAAGCGATCGTAAAGCATCAGGCCAATCATATTTGAACCCAAAATGATCGCAGATAACGCCAATGCGGTTGTACCAATAATAGGGAGTTTATGTTCTAAATCATCCAATTGACCAAGCAAATACCCCATTAAGAAAAGGATGATGTAAAGCAAAAACATGACGATATGATTAATCTTTGCGATATAGGATTTATTATTGACCTTCAGTAGATAGCCTAACACCATCGGTACCAAGACAATTAATAAGCCATTTATCATATCCTGCATCACACTTCTCCTTTATTATTCCATTGAGTCTAGCATACCCCTTTTCTACTATTTTTCAAAGCGCATAAAAAAAGTGCGGTCAAAATTAACCGCACTTTTAATCATCTGAAAAATAAAAACTGACTAGCTATTTACTCGACGGCGAGTCGCTACGGCATCAGATAACTGTTTCAACAAGATTTCTGTATCTTCCCAACCAATACAAGCGTCAGTAATACTTTGTCCGTAAGTATGCGCTTTACCATCCACTAAATCTTGACGACCTTCAACGATATGGCTCTCTACCATCACACCAAAGATTTGTTTTGAACCACCTGCGATTTGCTGACAAACATCTTCACAAACCTCCATTTGTTTTTTAAATTGTTTGCTACTATTTGCATGACTGAAATCAATCATTACATGTGGAATACGACCTGATTTTTCGATCTCTGCACAAACTTTTGAAATATCTTCTACTTTATAGTTAGGGCCTTTATCGCCACCACGTAAAATAATATGGCAGTCTTCATTTCCTTTTGTTGAAACAATAGCAGAATGACCAAATTTAGTTACGGATAAGAAATAATGAGAAGCTTCTGCTGCGCCCATTGCATCTAATGCCACTTTCACGCCACCATTTGTGCCATTTTTAAAGCCTACCGCACAAGATAATCCTGAAGCTAACTCACGGTGAACTTGAGATTCAGTTGTTCTCGCACCAATTGCACCCCAACTCATAAAATCTGCCACATATTGCGGTGTGATCATATCTAAGAACTCACCGGCTGATGGCACACCTAAGTTATTAATATCAGATAACAATTTACGTGCAATACGTAAACCATCATTTAAACGATACGTATCATTTAAATAAGGATCGTTAATTAAGCCTTTCCAACCTACTGTTGTACGCGGTTTTTCAAAGTAAACGCGCATCACCACTTCAAGTGTATCTTTATATTCATCACGTAATACTTTTAAACGTTTAGCGTAATCTAATGCAGCTTTAGGATCATGTATAGAACAAGGACCAATTACCACAAGTAAACGGTCATCTTTTCCATGAATAATATTGTGGGCATGTAAACGGGTTTCACGAACTAACTCAGCTGCTTCTTCACTTGCAGGAAATTTTTCTAATAAAGCAATGGGAGGCAATACCTGATCCACTTTTTCAATTCGGGTATCGTCATTTGCAACTTTTATTTCGATATCTTCTTTCTTCGTCGCCATATGTCACTCTCTAAATCTTAAATGTTGTGCTTAAAATCTAATGGCGTTACTCTACACCTATTTTTTGTACTAGTAAACTAGTTCATTTGAATTCATACACTAATTTTATACAATTGCATAAAACTTGTACTCATTAAGCAATCCAAGTAGGTCGTTATTAAACTACCTTTCGCCTTAGCTGGCAAGGATTTTGGTGTAAAAATAGGTTGTACCTGCTCCATTTAAAATAGATTATTCTTTTATCCTCTAAAATGAATAAATAAATTTGAATAAAGTGTGGTCATAAAAAACAATTTCAATTCCAACCGCACTTTTTTAAATATTTTTTTAAATTCCCTTGTTTTTACTGAACATTCCCCCCATTTCTTTGTCTGAATGAACACTTATTCAGTCATTTATTTTTACTTGGAGAACTCTATGAAGAAAAGAAATTTTGTATTAACCGGCATCGCATTAGGTTTAAGCGTATTTGCGACCTCTTTATCCGCTCAAGCGGCTATTCCGAATGAAATCGTAGAACAAGGCAGCCTAGCGCCAATGTTAGAAAAAGCGCAAGCAGCTGTTGTGACTCTTTCCGTTGAAGGCAAAGCAAAAGCAAACAGCCGTTCAGCATTACCTGATGATATTCCGGAAGAATTTAAATTTTTCTTTGGTGATCAATTTGGTGAACAATTTGGTGGAAACCGTGGCTCATCACGTAACTTCCGTGGTTTAGGTTCTGGCGTGATCATCAATGCAGATAAAGGCTATGTTTTAACTAACAATCACGTGGTAGATGGTGCGGATAAAATTACCGTAAAATTACAAGACGGACGTGAATTCAAAGCAAAACTCGTTGGAAAAGACGAACAATCTGATATCGCTTTAGTACAAATCGAAAAACCAACAAACCTCACCGCAATCAAAATGGCCGACTCCGATAAATTACACGTAGGTGATTTCACCGTTGCTATCGGTAACCCATTCGGTTTAGGTCAAACTGTAACCTCTGGTATTGTTTCAGCACTAGGTCGCTCTACTGGTTCAGATAGCGGTGCGTATGAAAACTATATTCAAACCGATGCGGCGGTAAACCGTGGTAACTCTGGTGGTGCATTATTGAATTTACAAGGTGAATTAATTGGTATTAATACGGCTATTATTTCTCCAAGTGGCGGTAACGCTGGGATTGCCTTTGCGATTCCAAGCAACCAAGCCAACAACCTTGTGCAGCAAATCTTAGAATTTGGTGAAGTACGTCGTGGTTTACTCGGTATTAAAGGTGGCGAATTAAATGCAGATTTAGCGAAAGCCTTTAATGTCAGTGCGCAACAAGGTGCATTTGTGAGTGAAGTCATTCCAAATTCTGCTGCCGAAAAAGCTGGCTTAAAAGCGGGTGATGTGATTACCGCAATGAATGGTCAAAAAATTTCAAGCTTCGCTGAAATGCGTGCGAAAATCGCAACTTCTGGTGCGGGTAAAGAAATTGAACTTACTTATTTACGTGATGGTAAATCTGAAAACGTAAAAGTGACCTTACAAGCAGACGATGGCACTCAAGCTGCGAGCAAAACGGAACTTCCAGCATTAGATGGTGCAACCTTAAGCAACTATGATACAAAAGGCGTGAAAGGTGTGGAAATTAGCAAAGTACAGCCAAATTCAATGGCAGCACAACGCGGTTTAAAATCGGGCGATATCATCATCGGCATCAACCGCCAGCCAATTGAAAGCACCCAAGACTTACGCAAAGCGCTAGATGAAAAACCATCTGCTGTTGCACTCAATATCTTACGTGGTAAAAATAACTTCTACTTATTAGTGCAATAAAATAAAAAAGAGCGGTCAATCTGGCCGCTCTTTTTCTTTATTCCGATACCATAAACTGCTCTCTCAATTGATGAAGCTGATCGCGTACTGCAGCGGCTTTTTCAAACTCAAGATCTTGAGCAAATTTATACATTTGTTGTTCCAATTTCTTAATTTGTTGTTGGAATTCTTTGGCTGATTTAGGCGCATTGTAAAGTGCGGTCGGTTCAGCCGCCGTTTTTCCACGCTGTTTTGATTTCGCTTTTTGATTTGCACCTTGACCAATATCTAACAACTCGCCGACTTTCTTATTCAATGCCTGTGGAACAATACCGTGCTCTTCATTGTATTTCATTTGTTTTTCACGACGGCGATTGGTTTCGGTAATGGCTTTTTCCATAGATTTAGTCATGCTATCAGCATACAAAATTGCTTTACCATTCAAGTTTCGAGCGGCACGACCGATTGTTTGTATTAAGGAGCGTTCAGAACGCAAGAAACCTTCTTTATCCGCATCTAAAATGGCAACAAGAGAAACCTCTGGAATATCCAGCCCCTCACGTAATAAGTTGATACCGACCAACACATCGAATTCACCTAAACGTAAATCACGAATAATCTCTACACGCTCAACGGTATCAATATCTGAATGCAAATAACGCACACGAATGCCGTGTTCGTCTAAGTAATCCGTTAAATCTTCTGCCATTTTCTTCGTTAGCGTCGTCACTAAAACACGCTCATTTTTATCCGCTCTTTGACGCGCTTCAGAGAGCAAATCATCCACTTGAATGGATACTGGACGAATTTCAATTTGTGGATCGAGTAAGCCCGTTGGACGTACCACCTGATCGACTATTTCACTGCCCGATTTTTCCAACTCATAAGGGCCTGGTGTCGCTGAAACGTAAATCGTCTGCGGCGCTAAACGCTCAAACTCTTCAAAGCGTAATGGACGGTTATCCAATGCAGAAGGCAAGCGGAAACCATATTCGACCAAGGTTTCTTTGCGCGAACGGTCACCACGATACATCCCACCAATTTGAGGAACAGTTACGTGTGATTCATCAATAATCAAAATCGCATCAGACGGCATATAATCAAATAATGTCGGAGGCGGTTCCCCCTCATTTCGGCCAGAAAGATAGCGTGAATAGTTTTCGATTCCCGAGCAATAGCCGAGCTCATTCATCATCTCAATGTCAAATTGCGTACGTTGGGTAATACGCTGCTCTTCCAACAGCTTATGTTCTTTGATGAAATATTCACGGCGTTGCACAAGCTCCGCTTTGATTTTTTCAATAGCATCTAAAATACGCTCTCTTGGCGTCACATAGTGGGTTTTCGGATACACCGTAAAACGCGGAACAGCGCCAAAACTAGTACCAGTTAAAGGATCAAATAAACTTAAACGTTCAATTTCATCATCAAATAATTCAATTCGTACCGCTCGATCGTCAGATTCTGCAGGGAAAATATCAATCACTTCGCCGTGCACCCGGAATGTACCACGCTGAAAAGCTTGATCGTTTCTTGTATATTGTAATTCCGCCAACTTCGCTAAAATCTGACGTTGATCGATAATGGCACCTTGCTGTAAATGCAACATCATCTGCAAATAGCTATCCGGATCACCCAAACCATAAATCGCGGATACAGACGCCACTACAATAGTATCTCGACGCTCTAAGAACGACTTCGTGGCAGAAAGACGCATCTGTTCAATCTGATCATTAATAGAAGCATCTTTCTCGATAAAGGTATCACTACTCGGTACATAAGCTTCTGGCTGATAATAATCATAGTATGAAACGAAATATTCCACCGCGTTTTCAGGAAAGAACGCCTTCATTTCAGCATAAAGCTGAGCGGCCAGGGTTTTATTTGGGGCAAGTAACATCGCCGGGCGGTTTAATGTCGCAATGACATTCGCAATCGTAAAGGTTTTGCCTGACCCCGTTACCCCGAGAAGTGTTTGATGGGCCAAACCATCCTCTAAATTTTCGACTAATTTTTCGATTGCTTGGGGCTGATCGCCAGAAGGCTTAAAATCGGAATGAAGGATAAAAGGCTTAGTATTAATTTTCTCTGCCATAAGTGCGGTCAATTTTTTAGGTATTTTAGAAATGGAGCTATTTTAGCACATTTATTGCTCCAAATTGAGTGATAAAAATCCAAGTTTTACACATACTTAGGCGTGTCAAGTCTGAAACACTTCAAAATTGAAAAATATTTTATTTTTTTTGCTGGACTTTATGCAACATATTGATATTTAAAAGAATATTCACTTATGGCTAATAGATGAACAATTTAAGGAAAAGCCAGTCTGCACCAGTGGTTGACCATTTTAAACAAAAACAATCCACAAAGTTATCCACAGGCTTTGTGGATAGAAAAAAGTGCAAAATTTTTTATGATTTTTTTCATTTTTGGTATTGACAAGAAGTGGTCCGATCATTAAAATGCGCGCCTATTCTTTGTGATACCAAATTTATTCCTCCTTAGTTCAGTCGGTAGAACGGTGGACTGTTAATCCATATGTCGCAGGTTCGAGTCCCGCAGGAGGAGCCAAATTTCTCTTTTGGTTTAGCTTTCGTTTGTCTCCTTTTACGAATCCTAAATTAGTAGCCAAAAGAATTTAAGCCCATCGTGTTGATGGGCTTTATTTTTATCTAATCTATACTGATTTAATGAATTATCAGGCTAATTTAATGCTGAACGATCATCGATTAAATTATCGCATTCCCAGCCGATATAATCGCCAGAAAACTCCATGGCTAGCTTTTCAAAGCGCTCTACCCACTCGAAGATCTCATTACTGTCTAATGAAAGCTCTTGCTCCAATTTCACCATAAAGTAAGGTTCTTCATCTTCTTCTGTTTGAATGGCTTGGCTAGAATATTTCAACGTATTAAAAGAGACTTGTCCGAGCGTCAATTCATCCATAAAGGGAAACATCTTCTCTTCTTCATCAAAATGGAAAGTATGCTCAATTAAATAAGTGTCGCTTAAATTACGCCCTTTACTATTCAGCATACTCAAAATCTCTTCTGTCGCATTTAATTTCATTTCTAATGGTGAAGCCAACAAGAAATCGAAATAGGTATCCCAATTTGGATCATTCTGTACATTGATTTCTGAGACAAAATCGAGTTGTTGAAGGGTTTCTTTAAGCAAAGCATCATGTTCACAATAGAAATGCATTTTTGCCTGATGGTTACAAATAAAGTGCCCAGCAAAAAAAACATTTGGAAGTGCGGTCAATTGTGCAAGGATTTTAAAAAGACGATTAATCAATTTTTCATATTCTTCTTCATTCGGCAAACCGTCCTCATCTCCCTGGTAAGGCACGGTAAATTGCACAACTTTACTAAGATGTTTACCATGATAAACATCTAAATCTTCAATATTTGCGGTAAACACGGCAGGCATACCATTCACTTGCGAACGATAATTCTGCCAATTTGCCATATCCATGTTGCTTTCCTATTTAAACTCTGCCCAGATTGGTGCGTGATCTGACGGTTTTTCCATTGCACGAATATCTAATGCAATACCGACATCAACGCAACGCTCTGCTAATTGACGATTCACTAAAATATGATCGATACGTAATCCACGGTTATCATCAAAACCTTTTGAGCGATAATCAAACCACGAGAACTTGTCATTGACTGTTGGGTTTAATTTACGGAACGTATCTTCTAAACCATAATCGTATAAGCGTTGATACCATTCTCGCTCTTCGGGTAAGAATGAGCATTTGCCAGTACGCAACCAACGCTTGCGGTTTTCATCACCAATGCCAATATCTAAATCGCTTGGACTGATATTCATATCGCCCATAATTAACACTGGATTGGCTTTATCGTGATCTTGTTCTAAATAGCGTTGAAGATCCGCATAAAATTTTTCTTTTGCCGGAAACTTGGTTTCATGTGCACGACTTTCGCCCTGTGGGAAATAGCCATTAATTACCGTTAACAAACCAAATGGCGTTTCTAAATCTGCCATAATTATGCGTTTTTGCGCATCTTCATTATCAGTTGGAAAACCACGACGCACCGCTTTTGGTTCTTGTTTGGTTAACAGTGCTACACCGTAATGCCCTTTTTGCCCATGGTGAAAAACGTGATAGCCCAGATTGTCTGTAATTGCATAAGGAAAATCTTCATCCGCGACTTTAATTTCTTGTAAACCAATCACATCTGGTTGGTATTTTTCAATAATTGCTTCGAGTTGATGAGGTCGGGCACGTAAACCATTAATATTAAAAGAGATAAATTTCATTTTTATTCCTAATGTGAAAAATTGTGGCTATTATACAAAATAATTGAAATCTTAACCGCACTTTTCCTCTTGTAACGGAAGAAGTTACGCCTATTAATGTAATTACTCTTCAGTTTTAATCAAATGAATTTTGATCCTTCTTTCTAATTAAAATTTTTCCTAAAAACTCACTTTATAAATAAAACTAAGTTACTTATACTGGCCGCATTTTTATTACCTTACTCGGATCATTTTATGAATATTTATACTTACTTGTGTTTTCTCACCACAATAGCTATTTTAATCAGTTTTATCACTCGTAAACTGAATGATAAGATCCAATATACGATCGCTATCACAGCCACTTCCATGGCGGGCTCACTGTTTCTAGTTTTGCTGGGTTATTTCAACTGGTTTAATTTAGATGATATTGCAACACGTGTTATTGAGCGTATCGATTTTAAAGATTTCTTATTAAATGGAATTTTAGGTTTTTTGCTCTTTGCTGGAGCCTTGGGCATTAAACTCCCTGTATTGAACAATCAAAAATGGGAAATTACCACTTTCGCCCTGTTCTCAACGCTCGCCTCAACCTTTTTTATTGGTTTTCTACTTTATGGTATTGCCTTATTTTTCGGCTGGAATATTGATTTAATTTACTGCATCTTATTTGGTGCACTGATATCGCCTGATGACCCTATTGCTGTACTTGCTATTATCAAAAACTTAAAAGCCCCAAAACGCTTATCCATGCAGGTGGAAGGCGAATCACTTTTTAATGATGGGATTGGCTTGGTAATTTTTACCACGGTTTTTGCCGTCGCATTTGGCGGTCATGAACCGACAGCAAGCGGTATTCTCCATTTATTTTTTAAAGAAGCTTTAGGCGGGATTGCATTTGGATTAGTTTTAGGCCTATTCGCCCATTATTTGATTTCAGCTACAGATGATGGTTCGCTAGAAATTCTCTTAACCTTAATCGTACCAACCGCGGGCTTTATGCTTGCTAATCTCTTGCACGTCTCAGGTGCATTAGCTATGGTTGTCGCAGGGATTTTAATCGGGAACTGGACAAGATACACTGGATTTTCTCGACAAAGCCAACGCTATTTAGATCACTTTTGGGAAATGATTGATCACTTCCTCAACTCCTTACTCTTCATCTTAATCGGTTTAGCGATTTTATTGATTCATGTGTCTTGGCAAGGTTTAATCTTAATTTTCCTCGCTATTCCGGTTTGCTTAATCTGTCGCTATGCAAGTGTTTGGTTGCCATTCCAAGTTATGAAACGCTACCGTAAATACAACCCTTACACTATGAAAGTACTCACTTGGGGTGCATTACGAGGTGGATTAGCGCTCGCTATGGCGCTTTCTATTCCAAGTGGCCAATTTTATATTGAAGGATTAGAAATGGATGTTCGTGATCTTATTTTAGGTATGACATATGCAGTAGTGGCATTCTCAATTCTCGTACAAGGCATGACAATTGAGACCTTAATTCGTAAATCAAAAGAAGCTACTATGCGTGAACGTGGCTATACAGGTATCGGATTAGCGAAATAATCAATAACATTTATATCTTTGGCTCAGCACTTGCTGAGCCTATTTTTTGAATCTGAGACATAACGCCTTCACGATGCCACCACTCTCCTTCTTTAGGAACAGTAAATACATCAAATGCCTGACCTTTAAATTCAAATTGCAATCTTGCATCGTGCAAATAAGTGCGGTCAATATTTTCAGTGTTTTTACCATAAAGCGCATCGCCTAAAATCGGGCTACCTAAGCTTTTCATCGCTACACGCAATTGATGAGTTTTGCCTGTTTGTGGCTTTAAGATAAATAATCGTAAATTAGGCTCACAACTTACACTTTCAAAACGCGTAATAGCTGGATTTTCTTTCGATGGGCAGAGTTTCCAGGCGCCGTTTCTGGCCTTTTGCATATCCCCGACAATCAATCCTTGTTTCTTTTTAGGTTTCTGATTACTAAGGGCGAGATAAGTTTTTTGAATACGGTGTTCAGCAAAAAGTCGGAAAAATTCAGCCGCACTTTCGGCGTTCAATGCCAAAATGAGTAAACCTGATGTCACTTTATCTAACCGATGTACAAGCCAAACTTGCGGCACGCCAAGCTGCTCAGCAAGCAAAGTGGTTAAACCAATTTCGCTTTGATCTTTATGCACACTAAGCCCACAAGGCTTGTAAATAATGATAAAATCATCGGTCTGATAAACAATGTCTAATTTCATAAGTACGGTTAAAAATTAATGAATTTTGAACATATTATACTGGTTTATATTATTCCCGTGTTAATTTGGGTGGCGGTTATTTCTGTCACCTTGCGTTTGCTCGTCAAAAAACAAGCTGTCTCCGCTACGCTGTCATGGCTAATGATTATTTACCTAGTACCACTGATTGGTGTCATTGCCTATTTAATTTTTGGTGAAGTGAAACTTGGTGCTCGCCGTGCCAAAGCATTTCAGTTGTTAAAACCTAAATACATCAAATGGCTCAACCTGCTTTCAGAGCAAAAAGATGTGGTCACTCATTCTAAAGATCCGCGTTATCGTGCTTTATTTAAATTAGTCCACCAACGCTTAGGCATTCCGAATATTCGAGGCAATGAATTACATATTCTCGATACCCCGGAAACCATTATTCGAAGTATCATCGGTGATATTCAACAAGCTAGACATTCTATTAATATGGTCTTTTATATTTGGAGTAATGATGGATTAATTAATGAGATTAAACAAGCGTTAGAAGAAGCTGTGCAACGTGGCGTAAAAGTTTGTCTTTTACTGGATTCCGTTGGTAGTAAAGCCTTTCTTAAAAGTGCTATTTGTAAAGAAATGCGAGCGAAAGGTATTGAGATTACAGAAGCGTTACACGTAAATTTATTCCGGATGTTCTTCAACCGAATTGATTTACGCCAACACCGTAAAATTATCGTCATTGATAATCAAATTGCCTATACAGGCAGCATGAATATGGTGGACCCCAATTTCTTCAAACAAGAAAGTAATGTGGGCAATTGGGTGGATGTGATGGTACGAATTAATGGCCCTGTTTCACCTATTTTGAACAGCCTACACGCCTGGGATTGGGAAATTGAAACTACGGAAGAATTACCCCTTTTATTGCCAAATTGTCCAATTGTGGAAATTGATGACAATGATACTCACTCCGTACAAGTTATTGCTAGTGGTCCAGCATTCCCTGATGATTTAATTGCACAATCCCTTGCTACTGCGATTTATGCAGCGAGAGAAAGCATTGTGATTACCTCACCTTATTTTGTGCCAAGTCATAATATCGCTGAGGCACTACGTATTGCTGCATTTCGTGGCGTTGAGATCACGCTTATTTTACCGAAACAAAATGATTCCCTAATGGTTCGCTGGGCAAGCCGTACCTTCTTTGATGATTTACTTGAAGCGGGGGTAAAAATTTATCATTTTGAAGCGGGACTTCTCCATACAAAAAGTGTGTTAATCGATAACAAGCTTGCACTCGTTGGTACGGTAAATATGGATTTACGCAGTTTCCTGCTTAACTTTGAAATCACTGTTGCCGTAGAAGATCGTAATTTTGCCAATGAAGTGGCCACACTCCATGAAAATTATTTAGCGAACTCTTCTGCACTCAATATGCAAGAATGGCTAAACCGTCCTTTCTATCATCGAATAATTGAGCGGTTATTTTTCTTGTTTAGTCCTTTACTCTAATTTTCACAACAAATACAAAAAGGGCGTATCATGTGATACGCCCTCTCTTATTTCACTTATCGATTAACGTTTTTTCACGATAAACACTAAAGCAACTAATACGACTGCAGTTGTAACAAATCCCGCTAAACCTGATTCTGTAAAGCCAACCACAATGTAGCCCACAGCACTTGCTGTCGCAACAGTTGCCGCATAAGGTAATTGTGTGGTGACGTGATCCATATGGTTACATTTTGCCCCAGTTGATGACAAAATAGTCGTATCAGAAACTGGTGAACAGTGGTCGCCACATACCGCGCCAGCCATTACTGCAGATAAGCAAGGAAGTAATAACTCTGGAGCAGAGTTGGTCGCCATTGCTGCTGCGATTGGTAACATAATGCCAAATGTCCCCCAGCTTGTCCCTGTTGAGAATGCCATTGCTGAACCAAGGATAAATAAAATCACTGGTAAAAATTGAACTGGAATACTACCACTCACTAAAGAAGATAAGTATTTACCGGTTTGCGCATCCCCCACCACTTTATTGATTGTCCACGCAAAAAATAGGATCGCAATTGCACCTAACATGGATTTAATACCGGCAATCCACGCTTTTCCGTATTCTTGTAAAGAAACTTGACGCTCAAGAATAATCAATAATGTTGACATTGCAACCGCACTTGAACCCCCAACTACAAGCGAAATACCGACGGTTGTATTTTCAAATGCGCCTAAGATACTAAATGGTTTTCCATCTGCCGCTAAGGCTTCACTCCCCGTATGAATCATCATGAAAACAGTGACGGTAATTAAGACTAAAATCGGTAAAATTAAATTACGAACTTTGCCTTTTACACCTTCAATGACTTCTTCTTTATAATCACGTTCCATGGCTAATTTTTCATGACGAGCCATTGATGCAATATCAAATGAAAAATAAGCAACAAAGAACACCATTAATAATGAGAAGATCGCATAGTAGTTCATTGAGCTCATCGCAACGAATGCGCCCATTGGCGTATAAGATGTAATAGAGTAAGTCGCCAATAAACCTGCTACGAGAGTAATAATATATGCTCCCCAGCTTGATACTGGCATCATGACACACATTGGTGCAGCAGTAGAATCAAGAATGTACGCTAATTTTGCACGAGAAACTTTAAAACGATCAGTGACTGGACGAGCAATAGCACCGACAGCAAGACTGTGGAAGTAATCATCGATAAATGTCACAAACACTAAAGATGCCGCTAATAATTTCGCACCACGACGACCTTTAATTTTATTTTGTGCCCATTCAGCAAACGCACGGTTGCTGCCTGACACGGTTAAAAGTGCGGTCAATACGCCAAGTAAAACGAGGAAAAACACGATATTCATATTTGAATTCATGCCTTCTTCGCTACTATAAACTAATGCAACAACATTATCTTTTAAATAAATGAATGCATTCAATGGGTTGAAATCAACCAACATTAATGCACCGACAACAATCCCTGCACTCAGAGACACCAAAACCCGACGTGTTGCAATCGCTAAAATAATCGCAAGTAATGCGGGGATAATTGAATAAATAGATGAAGAATAATCGACTAGTTCCATTAAGTTATACCTAATAATTTAATGGAGACAACGGCAAGAAAAGACACAAGCATGACCAGACCGAACCGTAGCGCTCCATAGTTAATACACAAAAACTATGACAGTCACGTTCCTTTCGAAGACGTGACCAACCGAATAAGATGACGCCTATTCGATTTCGGCAATCATTCCTTTCCTTTCCCTTCAACGCTATCCACTCCAGGAAAATACTCATAATGATCGCACCTCTACTGTTGTATAGGATGGTGAGAGATTACATTAAAATGAATGAAATTACCAATAAAATCTTATACTTTCCCCTAAATCTATTCTTTAATTTAAAATTTCTAATCAGGTTGTTAAGACTTTGTTAAGTTGTTTTATAAGCAAACGTTTGCAATAACATGGAAAAACAATCAACTTTATACAGTGAAATATGATGACATCCGACCAATTAATTCTCTTATTTGAGCTAATTGATATTTACCAAATATACTATTTTCGTTATCATATATATCCAAAAAATAATTAAGCATTCACACATATAAAGGGGTAATAATGAACGAATTAACAAAAGGTTTAACGAACCTTCGTAGTTTACGTGCTGCTGTACGTGATTTAACATTAGAACAAGCCGAAAGTTCACTTTTAAAATTACAAGCTGCCGTGGAAGAAAAACGCGTTCAAGCAGCTGAAATTGAACAAGCTGAACAAGAACGTCGCGCACGTATTGCAAAATATAAAGAATTAATTAAACAAGAAGGTATCACTGCGGAAGAATTAACCGCAATTATCGGTATTGCCCCTTCTTCAATTCGTAAAAAACGTGAACCTCGTCCAGCAAAATACAAATATACTGATGAAACTGGTCAAGAAAGAACATGGACTGGCCAAGGCCGTACACCTCGTGTGATTCAAAAGGCCTTAGATAAAGGTGCCTCTTTAGCTTCTTTCGAAATCTAATTTCATTATCAACGATGCAGAACCCATTTTTATGGGTTCTCTTTTTTTATTTACCTTGCAAAATATTCATTATGTTAGAAAAGAAAATATTACTGACCGACTGTCCAGATGACAAAGGCTTAATCGCTAAAATCACCAATATTTGTTACAAACATCAATTAAATATCCTTCACAATAATGAGTTTGTTGATTTTGAAACAAAGCATTTCTTTATGCGTACAGAATTAGAAGGGATTTTTAATGAAGAAACCTTGCTAGCTGATTTAGATTATAGTTTGCCGAAAGGGACAAACTGTCGCCTAATCAGTGCAAAACGTAAACGTATCGTGATTTTAGTGACCAAAGAAGCGCACTGCATAGGTGATATTTTAATGAAAAATTACTACGGTGCGTTAGACGTAGAAATTGCGGCAGTCATTGGCAATCACGATAATTTACGCGAATTAGTTGAACGCTTTGATATTCCATTCCATTGTGTCAGCCATGAAGGTTTCACTCGTGTGGAACACGATAAATTGCTCGCTGAAAAAATTGATGAATATGCACCTGATTATATTGTTTTAGCTAAATATATGCGTGTATTAAATCCAGAATTCGTCGCTCGTTATCCAAATCGTGTGATTAATATTCACCATTCATTCTTACCGGCATTTATTGGGGCAAAACCTTATCAACAAGCCTATGAGCGCGGCGTAAAAATCATCGGTGCAACGGCTCACTTTATTAATAATGAATTGGATCAAGGTCCGATCATTATGCAAAATGTGATTAATGTGGATCACACCTACTCTGCCGATGCCATGATGCGTGCAGGCCGTGATGTGGAAAAAACAGTATTAAGCCGTGCGCTTGATCTTGCCTTACATGATCGTATTTTTGTGTATAAAAATAAAACGGTGGTCTTGTAATGAAAGCAATCACTTTAGAGCCAATTTCTCGCATTGAAGGTGAAATCAACTTACCTGGCTCGAAAAGTTTATCAAACCGTGCATTATTATTAGCCGCATTAGCTAAAGGCACTACAACGGTCACTAACTTGTTAGACAGTGATGACATTCGCCATATGCTAAATGCCCTTAAAGCTTTAGGTGTAAATTACCAGCTTTCTGAAGACAAAACTTGCTGTGAAGTTGAAGGCTTAGGTGGCGCATTTCAGGTTGAAAATGGCTTATCACTGTTTCTAGGCAATGCTGGCACAGCCATGCGTCCTTTAACTGCTGCGCTTTGTTTAAAAGGCGATACAGAAGGAGAAGTTATTTTGACTGGTGAGCCACGTATGAAAGAGCGTCCAATCAAACATTTGGTGGATGCGCTTCTTCAAGCAGGGGCCAATGTTCGTTATTTAGAAAATGACGGTTACCCACCGCTTGCGATTCGTAATCAAGGGATTAAAGGTGGCGTGGTTAAAATTGATGGCTCAATTTCTTCTCAATTTTTGACCGCACTTTTAATGGCTGCACCTCTTGCTGAAGGCGATTTAGATATCCATATTGTGGGTGATTTAGTTTCAAAACCTTATATTGATATCACCCTCGCGATGATGAAAGATTTTGGCGTTTCAGTTGAAAATCAACATTATCAAGTGTTTAAGGTGAAAGGTAACCAATCCTATGTCTCACCTGGCAAATATATGGTGGAAGGTGATGCTTCATCTGCCTCTTATTTCCTTGCCGCCGCCGCGATTAAAGGCAATGTAAAAGTGACAGGAATTGGTAAGCATTCCATTCAAGGCGACCGCCTATTTGCCGATGTACTAGAAAAAATGGGAGCCAAAATCACTTGGGGTGAAGATTTTATTCAAGCAGAACAAGCTGAACTCCATGGCATTGATATGGATATGAACCACATTCCTGATGCAGCCATGACGATTGCCACAGCTGCCTTATTTGCCAAGGGTGAAACCGTTATTCGCAATATTTATAACTGGCGAGTGAAAGAAACTGATCGCCTTGCTGCAATGGCTGCTGAGTTACGAAAAGTCGGTGCGGAAGTTGAAGAAGGTGAAGATTTTATTCGCATTCAACCACTTGCCCTTTCTCAATTTAAACATGCCGAAATTGAGACCTATAATGATCACCGTATGGCAATGTGCTTTGCATTGATTGCATTATCGGATACACCCGTCACGATTTTAGATCCGAAATGTACGGCTAAAACGTTCCCAACATTCTTCGATGAATTTGAGAAGTTAAGCATTCGAAACTAATTGCTAAAATAACAAAAGGCGAACCTATTGAAGTTCGCCTTTTTCTTTCTCAAAAACGCCGTCAAAAATGACCGCACTTTTCACTACTCTGCTGAATTTGGAATTTTATGACGAACCATCCAATAAATAACTAAAGCTAATACACTACAAGCCAAAATGACCAAAGCCGTTGAATAGAAAATATTGCCGATTCCGGCTAATGGTGAAACCACGCCACCTAAAAAGAATGGAGCAAAGCCTAATAAAGCTGATGCACTGCCTGCATATTGACGTTCACTTTCCATCGCTAAAGAAGAAATAGCCGGGAAAGTAATGCCCATTAATAACAACATCGCAAAGAAACCAATTTCAACAAACAACCAGTATGGCTGAATAATTAATACGGCAATGGTATAAAGTGCAGCCACCACAAAAGCCAATACGCCAATCGCTAAAGCCTTACGATTTGGTAATTTACCACCAATATTTGCCCCTATGACTAACGCCGCGCCATTCGCACCAAAACATAAGCTAAAGACAAATGCACTCAACCCATAAAAACTTTGAAAAATAAATGGCGAAGCCGCAATATAGGCAAACATGGAACCAAGCAAGAAACTTTGAATTCCTACATAGCTCATAAATAAGCGATTTTTGATAATCACACCAAACGTCAAAAAGGTAGAAAATATTGAACCTTGTAAGCGATTTTCGACACTTAAGCTTTCTTTTAAACGGAAGCAGAAAAGCAAAACAATCACACCAATCAATGCAAGGAAAATAAATATGCCTTTCCAACTGATGTATTCCAACAATAAACTACCAAGGATTGGTGAAATAATTGGGGCGAGTCCGTTAATTGTCATTAATAAACCAAAGAAACGAGTCATTTCACGGCCTCGATACAGATCCGTTGCGACCGCACGAGAAATGACTACACTCCCTGCCGAAGAAAGCCCTTGAATCACACGCAAGACAATCATCGCTTTAATATTTGGTGCATAAACGATTAAGACCGTGCTGATAATATAAATTACCAATGAAATAATAAGCGGAATTTTTCGCCCAAATTTGTCACTGAGAGGACCAAGAAGTAACTGCCCCACCGCTAGACCAATCATGGCAGTGGTGAGCGTAAGTTGTGTCATTGAAGCACTTGTTTCAAAAAAGGTGGCAAGTTGTGGTAATGAAGGTAAATAAAGATCCACCACAAACGGACCAAATGCTGAAAGGACACCGAGTAATAAAACAAGAAAAAGTTTTGAATTTGCTTTCGTCATGAGAATCCTCAAGAAAAATAAAAATCGAAATAAAAATGAAAAGGCTGATTTTAACTTATATTCGTACAATTAATAAACAAAAAGCACCGAATATTCGGTGCTTTTGCTCATTACTTCTGAATGGAAGATAAAAACTCTTTGCGAGTTTCGCGATCTTCTAAAAAGACCCCGCCATAGGCTGATGTCACTGTATAACTATGGGTATCTTTTACTCCGCGAGCTTTCACACAGAAATGTGTCGCTTTCACATAAACTGCCACATCATCGGTTTCTAAAATAGTTTGAAATGCCGTTAAAAGCTGTTCGGTTAAACGCTCTTGCACTTGTGGACGTTGTGCAAAAAACGCCACAATGCGATTGATTTTAGACAAGCCAATCACCCAATCTTTTGGATAATAGGCGATGGCGACATTACCATCAATCGTCACAAAATGATGTTCGCAAGTACTGGTCAACGTGATGTCATTCACTTGCACCATTTCGCTCACTTTCATTTGGTTTTTGATTTTCGTCATTTTCGGGAAATTGGCGTAGTCCATTCCACTGAAAATTTCATCAATAAACATTTTGGCTAAGCGATTTGGCGTTTCTTCTAAGCTATCATCACGTAGATCTAACCCAATCAATTTCATCACTTCACGCATATGCGAAGCAATCGCCGCGCGGCGCTCATCTTTACATTGAGTCGGATCAATCATTGGTGTTTCGATGCCTTTGGCTACCAAGGCTCGGCGGACACTTTCCGCATCAGGTGAAATAGCGTTCATTCACTTTCCATTTATAAAAAAATAATGTGTCATTTTAGCAAAAGATGAATTATTCGTAAAATGCGAAAAATCACCCTAATTTATTAATTTCCTTCATATTGTATTTCGGGCTACAATATATCTACTTTTATTTCGCTCAACCCAAAGGATTGATTATGTTGCCACTTGAAGATGCCTTGGCGCAAATGCTCAACCAACTTCCCTTCCCAACAAAAACTGAAACACTGGCTTTAACTGAAGCCGCTGATCGTGTCTGTGCGGAAGATGTGATTTCTCCGATTAACGTGCCTTCTTTTGATAACTCCGCGATGGATGGCTATGCAGTTCGTTTAGCCGATTTACAGCAATCCATGACACTTTCTGTTGCGGGAAAATCCTTTGCGGGTAATCCGTTTCAAGGGGAATGGATAGCACAAAGTGCGGTCAGAATTATGACGGGTGCGATGATTCCAGAAGGTGCTGATGCGGTGGTGATGCAAGAAGATGTCACCGTTAATGAAGATGGAGCTGTGACTTTTTCCGCATTACCAAAAGCCAATCAAAATATCCGTCGTATTGGTGAGGATGTGAAAAAAGGTGATGTGGTATTACATCAAGGGGATGAATTAAATGCCGTTTCTTTGCCTTTACTTGCATCATTAGGCATTGCTGAAGTCAAAGCATATCCACGCTTAAAAGTGGCTGTGCTTTCAACGGGTGATGAATTAGTGCCTGTTGGCAAACCATTGGAAGCGGGACAAATCTACGATACCAACCGTTTCACCGTCAAATTAATGCTAGAAAAATTAAATTGTGATGTGCTTGATTTCGGTATTCTGCCAGATAACCAAGCAGAATTTGAAGCGGCTTTTGTGAAAGCACAAGCTCAGGCCGATCTTGTGATCACAAGCGGTGGCGTTTCGGTGGGTGAAGCAGACTTCACGAAAACCGTGTTAGAAAAAGTAGGCCAAGTGAATTTCTGGAAAATAGCAATGAAACCCGGCAAGCCATTTGCTTTCGGTAAGTTAGAAAATGCTTGGTTCTGTGGCTTACCCGGCAATCCGGTTTCTGCATTAGTGACATTCTATCAATTGGTTCAACCTGCTATTGCCAAATTAAGCGGTAAAAAACACCCGAAAAAACAACCGCACTTTCAAGCGATTGCCCAAACCAATTTGAAAAAATCACCGGGACGTTTAGATTTCCAACGTGGTTTCTATCAAATTAATGAAAATGGTCAACTTGAAGTGCAACCAGTGGGTTTCCAAGGCTCACATTTATTCAGTTCTTTTGTGAAAAGTAACTGTTTTATTCGCCTCGAAAAAGATCGCGGCAATATAGCTGCAGGCGAAATCGTCACCATTGAACCGTTTAATCACCTATTGGGGCAATAATGGCTGAATTAAGCTACGAAGAAGAACTGCGCTATAACCGCCAAATCATCTTAAAAGCAGTTGATTTTGACGGGCAAGAAAAGCTGAAAGACAGCAGAATGTTAATTGTCGGTCTGGGCGGTTTAGGCTGTGCGGCAAGTCAATATCTTGCTGCCGCTGGCGTTGGGCATTTAACCTTGTTGGATTTCGACACCGTATCGCTTTCCAATTTGCAACGTCAGGTATTACATACCGATAGCCGATTAAATATGCCTAAAGTGGAATCGGCAAAAATCGCGTTACAACAGATTAATCCATACGTAGAAATTGAAACCATCAATGCACAACTTTCCGAAGAAAAACTCGCGGAAATCATACCGCACTTTGATGTGATATTAGATTGTACCGATAACGTGAATATTCGTAATGCACTCGATCGTGGGTGCGAACAAGCGAAGATCCCGCTAATTTCAGGTGCAGCGATCCGTTTAGAAGGGCAAGTATCCGTCTTTACTTATGAACCCAATACCCCAACCTATCGTCAACTTAGCCAGCTCTTTGGGCAAAATGTTTTAAGTTGTGTAGAGGCGGGCGTACTGGCGCCAATTGTGGGTATTGTTGGCTCTATTCAAGCCTTAGAAGCCATCAAAGTGCGGTTAAAAATCGGTTCAAATTTATGTGGACGTTTATTGTTAATCGATGGATTAACCATGCGTATCCGAGAAATGAAATTGCCTGTTTAAGTTTTCTCTTAACATTTAGGCAGACAGAAAGTTTGTCTAAACAAATCATTATTATGACTTAGCATTGAAACAACGTATGGATATTCTCTTTGAATGTATTTTCCGTTTATTTTTTGAAGGATTATTTGAATTTCTATTCAATAAATATTCCAAATTAAGTTGGGGATTATGGTATGTATTTTCCCTGTTATTTGGTTTCTATTTCTTTAATTTCCTTAATATGGATAAATCTGCTTGGGTAATTTGTTTATTAGCTATTCTAGCTGGTGGACTTACAATGCTTATTACCCTAGTCTTCGTTTTTTTAATTAAAAAATTGATATTGAGGAAAAAATAAGGACTATAGATTGACTTTATTCTTTCATCTTAAAACTCAAAATTACCCACAAATAATTATCCCTCCCCTCGTGCATTAACAAAAAACAAATGCTATTATCTTGCTCGACAATTCATTTGTCTTATATCGCAAGTTTTGTGTATAGGAAAATGGTAGACACTTCAAAATATCTTCATTTTATACCTCACTTGCAAATCATCATTTCAATTTAAGGATTTATTCACTAATGAAAGAGATTTTGCAGCAATTCAAACAAAATTATCTGATCAAATACTGGAATCCTGTCGCTGCAGTTATTGCTGCCGGACTCATTTCAGCTTATTACTTTGGGGTAACTGGCACTTATTGGGCGGTTACTGGGGAATTTACCCGTTGGGGCGGTCATGCTTTGCAAGCGCTAGGTGTCGATGTATCCGACTGGAGCTATTATAAAATTATCGGCATGCAAGGCACGATCTTCACCCGTATTGATGGCGTGATGATTTTAGGTATGTTCGCGGGATGTATTTCTGCTGCACTTTGGGCAAACAACGTAAAATGGCGTAATCAACCACACAAACGTCGTATTGTTCAAGCCCTCATTGGGGGTGCATTAGCCGGTTTTGGTGCACGTTTAGCAATGGGCTGTAACCTTGCCTCTCTCTTCACGGGTATTCCACAATTTTCGGTTCACGCCTGGTTCTTTACTATTGCCACTGCCGTAGGTACTTATGCAGGGGTAAAAGTCACCTTACTACCGATGTTTCGCGTGAAATTAGAATTGAAAAAAGGCGCGGCAAAATTACAAGAAACTGACCCGAAACAAGCAAGTCGTCGTTTTTGGATTGGTATGGTGATCTTTTTTGCTTACCTGATTGCTTCACTTTATGTGATGACAAACTCCGTCAAGCTCGGTTTTGCAATGCTTTGTGGGTTAGCTTTTGGCTTATTAATTGAACGTGCTCAAATCTGCTTTACCTCTGCCTTCCGTGATTTATGGGTAACTGGCCGTGCTTATATGGCAAAAGCGATTATCTTCGGTATTATCGTGGGTACGCTCGGCGTATTCAGCTACATTCAATTAGGCGTACCAGCCAAAATCATGTGGGCGGGTCCAAATGCAATTATCGGTGGTTTATTATTTGGCTTCGGTATTGTATTAGCGGGCGGATGTGAAACCGGTTGGATGTATCGCTCAATGGAAGGTCAAGTTCACTTTATGTGGGTGGGCTTAGGCAATGTTATCGGTTCAACCTATTTAGCCTACGCCTGGGACGATCTTGCCCCTGTGCTTGCGTTAGATTACGAAAAACTTAACTTATTGAAATCCTTTGGCCCAGTTGGCGGTTTATTAGTAAATTACGGCTTGCTTATTCTCTGCTTAATCGCTGTTGTTTGGTGGGAACACCACTTCTTGAAAAAAGCCAAAGCAAAAATCGCTGCAGCAAATCCACAAGCTTGTGGTTGCTAATTAAATATTAACGAATTCATTCAAAAAAAGAGGACATTATTATGGCATTTACCGTTGTTCAAAAATTAGATAAAGATCCAAAAGACATCACCCCAGATTACACGTTAGATACGCTAGGTGAACCTTGCCCGTATCCAGCGATCGTAATGCTCGAAACCATGCCACAATTACAAAAAGGCGAAATTTTAGAGCTATTAAGTGACTGTGCTCAATCTATCAACAACATTCCTGTTGATACTAAAAACCACGGTTACACACTATTAAGCGTAGAACAAGATGGCACCAAATTACGCTATTTGATTCAACGTTAATGTAAAAAGTGCGGTCAAATTTGGCCGCACTTTTGTATTTTTTAGCAAGACACATCTAATAAAAAACAACCCCATTTTTACTGTCAGCGCTTACATTGAAGCCTATTCATAATATTCATATTGATAAGTCTTTTTCGTTTTCCATACACCATCTTTGTTATAGATTATCTCTTCAATAACATTGCCATGTTTATCAAATTGGTATGATACGGTTATCCAGTTGATGCGTATTCCAACGCTAAACATTTCACTTTTTAATAAGCGATGATTTTTATCAAAAGAATTTTTCACACTATTGATAAAAACGTTTAAAGATTCGGTAAATGAACCATCATTTTCGTAATGATAAATATCGCAATCTTTTTCTACATTATCTTCAATACGACATATTTTGCTCAGTTTACCATTCTCATAGTCGTATTTTTTTATATCTGATGTTGTTTTATTCTCTACATCATACTCTTGAGTTTTGAGCAAAGTACCCGCTTTATCATAAAAATGTTCTTTATATGAGGATGAAAAATCTGGTGTGTCTTTATATTCCACAAACTGCACCACACCACTACCATCCTGATTTTCTAAATAACGATAAAATTTGCTAAAGGTTTTGAGCTCTGGATTAGTTTCAGTTACATTGTCATCTTGAATTTCTAATAATCGATTCTGATCATCATACTTATAGTAACGAATTGTGATCTTTTCTTTATCAAAAAGAACGCCCTGTTCCTTTTCTTTTATCAAAAAGCCTTGTTCGTTATAAAATCTATCTAGATAACTTACTGTCCCATTATCGGGCAAGGCTGAATTACCTTCATCCTTGGATTTAATTGATTTCACTTTTCCTTGCAAATGATGTTTTGTCCAGTCATTCTCAATTGGAAATAATGCGAAAGCAGAAGTTGAAAAAGAAAAAAGCAATAAGAAAAATAAGGATTTATTCATAAAATTCTCTTTAAAAATTAAATACTGAATGATTCTAAATAATTACAAGAAAAATTCAATAAACGAAAGTTGTGATACCTAATACTTACCCCAAGGCTTAGCATCAGGCTTGCTGTGTTTTTTTCGCCATTGGGTACATATTGGACTATCCCACATTAGTCTTTCTTCACAAACCGGACCGCCTTCTAGATACCAACCTTTTTTCTCTAAACAAAGATTCACTTCTGGATTAACACTTTCACCGGTAACAAAATCCATACCGCAATCCTTCATATCTTTTTCTTTTCTATCAACATATTTAGTTAAAACATTAGGATCTGATTCAGGGAATAATGCATCTGCATTACGCAAACGCCAATGATAATATTGTGGTGCTGGCTTAAATCCGCCAAAAGAACAACCAAACAAAGTTAGAGATAATAATAGTAGTAATATAAATCTCATTTTATAGCTCCCTCGCCTATTTTGATTTTGGGAAGTTAGTGTATTACTTCTTAAAGTTCGGTTATTTAATCATATACGCACTTAAAAACATACAAAAAAACCGCACTTTAATTTCTCAAAGTGCGGTTAGTTTTACGTCAGTTTTTTGCTTATTTGTTTAATGCTGTAAGAATGTCATCAACACGTTCTTTTGCATCACCAAAGAGCATTTGAGTGTTTTCTTTGAAGAATAATGGGTTTTGAACGCCTGCGTAACCTACCGCCATAGAGCGTTTGAATACGATAACGTTTTGTGCTTTCCATACTTCTAACACCGGCATACCGGCGATTGGGCTGTTTGGATCTTCCATTGCAGCAGGGTTTACGGTGTCGTTTGCACCGATAACCAATACTACATCGGTATCCGCGAAATCATCATTGATTTCATCCATTTCAAGCACGATGTCATAAGGCACTTTCGCTTCCGCTAAAAGTACGTTCATATGACCCGGTAAACGACCTGCAACAGGGTGAATACCAAAACGTACGTTAATACCACGTTCACGCAATTTCGCCGTAAGTTCTGCGACTGGATATTGCGCTTGTGCTACCGCCATACCATATCCTGGCGTGATGATCACAGAGCTTGCATTTTTGAGTAATTCAGCCACTTCTTCTGCGGTTGTTTCACGGTATTCGCCTTGTTCTTCATCAGAAGATACTTGAACATCATTACCAAAACCACCAGCGATAACGCTGATAAATGAGCGGTTCATCGCTTTACACATAATGTAAGAAAGAATCGCACCAGAAGAACCCACTAATGCACCGGTGACGATAAGCAAGTCATTGCTTAGCATGAAACCTGCTGCAGCCGCTGCCCAACCAGAGTATGAGTTAAGCATTGAAACCACAACCGGCATATCCGCACCACCGATAGATGCCACTAAGTGCCAGCCGAATGCAAGTGCAATCGCGGTCATGAGTAACACTGGGAAGATATTATCTGGGTTGTTTAAGAATGCCACCATCAATAAAGCAGAAACTACTAACGCCGCTAAATTTAATTTATGGCGATGTGGCAACATTAACGCTTTTGAATTGATTTTGCCGCTTAATTTGCCAAATGCCACGATAGAACCCGTGAATGTTACCGCACCGATGAAGATCCCTAAGAATACTTCAACGTTATGGATATTCATTAACACAGGATCAGTTTCGTTTGTTAAACCGTAACTGTTAAAGCCTACGAGCACTGCTGCTAAACCTACAAAGCTGTGAAGGATCGCAACAAGTTCAGGCATTTCAGTCATTTCAACTTTTAATGCACGTTGAACACCAATCACGCCACCGATGATCATCGCAATAATGATCCATAGTGTACCTTCAGATTGTGGGCCGAAAATGGTTGCAACAAGGGCAATTGTCATACCGACAATACCATACCAGCAACCGGCTTTTGCCGTTTCGTGTTTAGAAAGACCGGCTAAGCTCATAATGAAAAGTAATGCAGCGATAATATAGGCTGCTTGTACTAAACCTTCAGACATCGTCTTCTCCTTAACCTTTTCTAAACATCGCCAACATACGTTGAGTTACACGGAAACCACCAAAGATGTTGATGCTTGCCACCAAGATTGCCACAAAGGCTAATGCATCAATGAAGAAGTTGCCTGTTGGTTGTCTAATTTGCAGTAATGCACCCACAATGATGATACCTGAAATCGCATTGGTTACCGCCATAAGTGGGGTGTGTAAAGCGTGGCTAACGTTCCAAACCACATAGTAACCAACTACACAAGCCAATACGAATACAGTGAAGTGAGAAAGGAATGCCGCTGGCGCCACAGATGCAAGCCAGAGGAATAACACACCTACACCCGCCATCACACCGTATTTGATGCGAGGATCAGCTGGTTTTTCTTCCTCTTTTTTAACCGCACTTTGTGCCGCTTTCGCTTCTTGTTTTGGTTGTGCTGACACTTGGATTTGCGCTGGTGGAATTTCTTCACCATCACGTACCACAGTCACACCGCGTAATACCACATCTTCAAAATCGATATTGATCTTGCCGTCTTTTTCTTTACAAAGTAGTTTTAATAAATTAACTAAGTTTGTGCCGTAAAGTTGGGAAGATTGTGTTGGTAAACGACTTGGGAAATCGGTGTAACCAATGATTTTCACTTGGTTTTCAGTGGTGACGACTTTTCCTGCTTCAGTGTAAGCACAGTTACCGCCTGTTGCAGCCGCTAGATCCACCACCACAGAACCTGGTTTCATGGAATCAACCATTTCTTTCGTGATCAAGCGAGGGGCTGGTTTACCTGGAATCGCTGCAGTGGTAATAATGATATCCACTTCTTTCGCTTGTTCCGCATAAAGCTCCATCGCACGACGGTTAAATTCTTCTGACATCACTTTCGCGTAACCATCGCCACTACCGCCTTCCTCTTTGAAATCAATTTCTAAGAAAGACGCGCCCATACTTTGTACTTGTTCTTTTACTTCAGGACGAGAGTCAAAAGCACGTACAATCGCACCAAGGCTATTCGCTGCACCAATCGCCGCAAGACCTGCAACACCCGCACCAATGACTAACACTTTTGCCGGTGGTACTTTACCTGCTGCGGTAATTTGTCCAGTGAAGAAACTACCAAATTCATGAGCTGCTTCAATCACCGCACGATAACCAGAAATATTCGCCATAGAGCTTAATGCATCAAGCGCTTGCGCACGGGAAATACGCGGCACAGAATCCATCGCTAATACATTAATTTTTTTCGACGTGAGTTTTTTCATTAAATCCGGATTTTGTGCGCGCCAAATGAAGCTCACAAGTGTTGCACCTTCCTTCATTTGATCAATTTCTGCATCCGTTGGTGGATTCACTTTAAAAATCACATCCGAATGCCACACTTCTGAACTTGAGCCAATTTTTGCGCCGGCGTCGATAAATGCTTGGTCTTCAAAACTTGCTTTGAATCCCGCATCGTGTTCTACGATGACGTCAAAGCCCAGTTTTAAGATCTGCTGAACCGTTTTTGGCGTCGCCGCCACACGATTTTCACTCTCAAGCAGTTCTCTAGGTACACCAATTAACATAAATGTTTCCCTCTGGTTGATGAAATTTCAGACAAACTCACGCCTGTCCCTGTCTCTTAAATGACAAAAAGTCATGCGACGGTAAATGTATCACTTATTAGGGTTATTTGGGGAATTTTTTTAACTGGTTTTACAAGATATTGTGATAGGGATCATAAAAGAATCGAGATAAACGCATAGGGTGTTTAACTTTTAGCCTAACGCAATGATTATTCATCAGAAACTGATTAATCAAAAATAGATGAAAAACGGACCGCACTTAGATACGAAGGAAATAAAAAGCCCAATATGATTATCGGGCTTATGTTTAATTGGTTCCACCAACGGTGATTTCATCTATTTTCAAGGCTGGCTGACCAACGCCGACCGGCACGCTTTGGCCATCTTTGCCGCATACACCGATACCAAGATCCAAATCAGTTTCATCTGCAACCATAGAAACTTTTTGCATCACATCAATACCGCTACCAATCAACGTTGCACCTTTAACGGGTTTAGTGATTTTACCTTTCTCGATCAAATAAGCTTCAGAAGTTGAGAACACAAATTTACCTGAGGTAATATCCACTTGCCCACCACCAAAGTGCGGTGCATAAATACCGCGATCTACTGAAGCCACTAAATCTTCAAATTTGCTTTGACCCGCTAACATATAGGTATTCGTCATTCTCGGCATTGGCAAATGCGCATAAGACTCACGGCGACCATTCCCTGTTGGTTTCACACCCATTAATCGAGCGTTGAGTTTATCTTGCATATAGCCTTGCAAAATCCCGTCTTTAATTAAAACGTTACACTGACTTGGCACACCTTCATCATCAATGGTTAAAGAACCTCGGCGATTTTGTAATGTGCCGTCATCCACAATTGTACATAATGGTGACGTCACTAACTCACCAATTTTTCCTGTAAATAAAGAACTTTCTTTACGGTTGAAATCCCCTTCTAAACCGTGTCCCACTGCTTCATGAAGTAACACGCCAGGCCAGCCAGCCCCTAATACTACAGGCATTAATCCTGCTGGCGCAGCGACCGCACTTAAATTCACAAGGGCTTGACGAACCGCTTCTTTGGCAAAATTAACGGCACGAATGTCCCCGTTTACTACTTCAAAGAACCAATCTAAGCCAAAGCGTCCACCTGAACCACAACTGCCCCGCTCACGTTTACCATCTTCTTCAACAAGAACAGAAATGGATAAGCGCACAAGCGGACGAATATCTGCGGCAAGTGTGCCATCTGTTGCGACTATTAACACTTCCTCATAAATCGAACTTAATGCTGCAGAAACATGTGTAACACGAGGATCTTCAGATCGCGCAGTACGATCCACTAAGTGTAATAACTCGATCTTTTTCTCTTTACTTAAACTTTCTAACGGGTTAATTGCCGCATAACGCTGAACCGCATTCACCGCATTAAATGCTTGAGGCGAAATTAAATTGCCTTCTTTAATTTGTGCAATACCTTTTACGGCCTCTGCACATTGTTGTAATGACGCTAAATTAATTTGATCGGAATACGCAAAGCCTGTTTTCTCTCCAGAAACTGCGCGTACACCAACACCGCAATCAATATGAAAGCCACCTTCTTTAATAATACTATCTTCTAATACCCAGCTTTCATCTTGGCTTAATTGGAAATAAAGATCCGCATAGTCAATATTACGATGCGACATCACATCAAAAATATTAAGCAATGATTGATGCGATAAATTGCTTGGTGCAAGTAAGGTATCTGAAACCTGTTTTAACATTTGTTCTCCGAAATTTATAAAAATTAATTCTGCCAAATCTCCCCTAGCTCCTCTTTGCTAAAGAGGGAGATAGTTTTTTGACTAATCTAAATTATCCAATCCAAATTGGTATAAGGCATTTTTCTTATAACCATAAAGTTCTGCCACAATCGCCGAGGCTTTTTTTAAAGGTAATTCTTTAGCTATCAAAGTGAGTGCTTTAATTGCTTGTGGTGAAAATTCTTCGCTATCTTCTGATTTGGGTTTGCCTTCCACGATTAACACCATCTCACCTTTTGTGCGATTCGGATCTTCACTTAACCATTGACGAAGACTACTTAATTTATCCCCTGCAATGGTTTCCCATGTTTTCGTAATTTCACGGGCAAGCACAACATAACGATCACCCCCTAATACATCTTGCATATCGGCAAGGGTATCTAAAATGCGGTGGGTTGATTCATAGAAGATTAAAGTGCGGTCTTCTTCCGCGACATTTTCTAACTTATCTTTACGCGCCTTGGTTTTGGCGGGTAAAAAACCTTCAAAGCAAAAACGGTCTGACGCAATGCCCGATGCACATAATGCAGTAATCGCAGCACAAGCGCCCGGTAATGGCACCACTTTAATGCCTGCCTCACGACATTGACGCACTAAATGAAAACCCGGATCGCTAATTAAGGGCGTTCCTGCATCAGAAATTAATGCAATATTAGTGCCTTGTTTTAGCTTTTCTACCAACACATGAGCTTTTTCTTGCTCGTTGTGATCATGCAAGGCGAAAAAAGGCTTTTTGATACCATAATGACTGAGCAATAAACCACTGTGGCGCGTGTCTTCCGCAGCAATTAAATCCACTTGTGAAAAGGTCTCTAAAGCACGTTGTGTAATATCTTGTAAATTCCCGATTGGCGTGGCGACAATATATAAAATTCCGGTTAAATCATTCATTTTTGTTTGCTTTTATATTGTGAGATAAGTAAGATCGACCATTATTGATTTATTCATTATGGAGCGAATATGTCTATTCTATTACAAGGCGGTCGTTTTAAAAAACGTTTAATGCCGATTTTATTGTCTATTGCATTAGCGGGTTGTTCTAACTTATTTGGCAGCAGCTTTACCCAAACATTACAACGTGATGCCAATGCAAGTTCTGAATTTTATATGAACAAATTAGGACAAGCACAAGATAAAGAAGATCAACAAACTTACAAACTTTTAGCCGCACGTGTATTAATTACTGAAAATAAAGTGCCACAAGCCGAAGAGTTATTAAATGAATTGGTTGACTTAAACGAAGCGCAACAATTAGACCGTACTTTAGTTGAAGCACGTATCGCTGCGGCGAAAGGCGCTAATGAGATGGCTGAAAGTAAATTACGTGCGCTTGATCTCACGAAATTAAGTCCATCACAAAAATCTCGTTATTACGAAACTTTTGCTCAAACTGCAGAAAATCGTAAAGACGTGATTGAAGCGGTGAAAGCACGCATCAAAATGGATGAAAACTTAACGGATGTACAACGCCGTCAAGATAATGTAGATAAAACTTGGGCTTTATTGCGTTCAGCCAATACAGGTGTCATTAATAATGCATCAGATGAAGGCAGTGTTGCATTAGGTGGCTGGCTCACATTAATCAAAGCATATAACGATAACATTCGTCAGCCAGTGCAATTAAGCCAAGCGTTACAAAGCTGGAAATCGGCTTATCCAAATCATGCAGCTGCAATCTTATTCCCGAAAGAATTACAAAGTATGTTGAATTTCCAACAAACTAATGTGGCACAAATTGGTTTAGTGTTACCTTTAAGTGGTGATGGTCAAATTTTAGGCTCAACCATTCAATCAGGTTTTAATGAAGCAAAAGGCGATTCAACTATTCCAGTGCAAGTATTTGACTCCTCTACGACTCCAATTAATGAGATTATTGCACAGGCAAAAGCTTCAGGTATTAAAGCGTTAGTAGGACCATTGCTCAAACAAAACGTAGATGCCATTATTTCAAACCCTGCAGAAGTGCAAGGTATGGATGTGTTAGCCTTAAATGCAACACCAAATGCACGTGCGATTAACCAAGTGTGCTATTACGGTTTATCACCAGAAGATGAAGCGGAATCTGCAGCAAACAAAATGTGGAAAGACGGTATTCGTAACCCAATCGTTGCCATGCCACAAAATGATTTAGGACAACGTGTGGGGAATGCGTTCAACGTACGTTGGCAACGTTTAGCGGGTACAGATGCGAATATTCGCTACTATAACTTACCAGCTGATATTACCTACTTCTTCCAAGGTGCTTCACAAGATACAGCTGGACTTTATGTTGTGTCATCGCCAGATGAATTAGCGGAAATTAAAGGTTATTTAGATACAAGCAATCCGAATGTTCGCATTTATGCAAGTTCTCGTTCAAATGCGGCAAGCAATACTGCGGAATACTATGTAAAAATGAATGGCGTTCAATTTAGTGATATTCCATTCTTTAAAGAAACAGATTCTTCACAATATCAAAAAGTGGCAAGTTCAACTGGTGGCGAATTCCAATTAATGCGTTTATATGCAATGGGTGCCGATGCTTGGTTGCTCATCAACCACTTTAATGAATTACGCCAAGTGCCAGGCTACACACTAAGCGGTTTAACCGGTCAGCTTAGCGCAGGTCCAAACTGTAATGTGGATCGTGATATGACTTGGTATCAAGTACAAGATAGTAACGTGGTGCCGGTTGCAAACTAATCCATGTTTTCATTAAAACGTCAACAAGGGGCGGGCTTTGAACATCAAGCCCGCCTTTTCTTAGAAACCAAAGGTCTCAAATTCATCGCTGCGAATCAATATTTCAAATGCGGTGAATTGGATCTTATTATGCAAGACGGTCAAACGATCGTTTTTGTTGAGGTACGTCAACGATCTAGTTCGACATTTGGATCCGCTGTTGAAAGTGTGGATTGGCAAAAGCAACAAAAATGGCTAAATGCCGCAAATTTATGGCTTGCTAAACACGATCTAAGTCTTGAAGATGCAGATTGCCGTTTTGATCTTATAGCCTTTGGTAAAACGACCAGCGATATTCAATGGTTTCCTAATTTCCTCGATTAATCGTTTCTAATTATGTTACAAAAAGTCAAAGATATTTATAGCGAAAGTATTCAGATTCAAATTTCTGCTTCTAGCCTACTATCAGAAAATATTGCCACCGCCGCACAAATGGTGATGCAATGTTTACTGAGTGGTAATAAAGTCATTGCTTGTGGAGTATCTCGTTCTTACGCTAATGCCCAATTTTTAGTATCAAATCTGCTTAATCGCTATGATTTTGAGCGCCCTAGTCTGCCTTCTGTACTGCTTAGCCTTGAAAGTGCGGTCGGTTCTTCACTGGTTTTTGATCAACCAACCGATCTACTTTATCAATATCAATTTAACGCTATCGCTAAACCCGGTGATTTATTGCTCGCCTTTGCCCCTTTAGGAACAGAAAAAACCGTGCTAAATACGATTTCCAATGCAGTTAATAAAGAAATTCAGGTGATTGCTTTAACGGGTTCAAATAATGATGCTATTCAAGGTGTATTGGCTGAAACAGATTTAGAGATCTCCATTCCAGCCAATAAAGAAACACGTATTTTAGAAAATCATTTATTCGTCATTAACGCACTTTGTGAGCTTGTTGATAGCACACTTTTCCCAAGAGCTTGACATTAAAAGATTTTCTAACTAGAGTGTTTCTTAGACTAATTGACAAATTAGTTGACCCAACTCATTTTAATAAATAAGGAGATTATTAATATGAAACTAACCCAATTTAAAAAATTAGCCTTCATACTTGGCACATCAATTATATTACAAGGCTGTGCTGCTGCGGTTGTTGGTGGCGCTGCTGCGGGCGCAAAAGTCGCGACAGATCCTCGAACAATGGGTACTCAGATAGATGATGAAACCCTAGAATTAAAAGTTGGACACGCATTAGATAAAGATGCACAAATTAAATCAGAAGGTCGTGTTAATGCTGTTTCTTACAGTGGTCGCGTGCTGTTAATTGGTCAAGTTCCTAATGGAACTGTAAAAGAAACCGCAACTAGTCTTGCAAAAGGTGTAGAAGGTGTAAACGACGTATACAATGAATTACGTGTTGGGCCAAAAATTACTTTTGGACAAATTACAAAAGACAGTTGGATTACAACACAAATTAAATCTAAACTTTTCGTAGGCGATAATGTAAAAGCAACAGATGTGAAAGTGATTACCGAAAATGGTGAAGTATTCTTACTCGGAAACCTCACTCAATCACAAGCTGATTCAGCTGCAGAAATTGCAAGTAAAGTTACTGGTGTTCAAAAAGTTGTCAAAGTATTTAAATATTTGAATTAATTAATTTTTTAACTCTTAAAGTGCGGTCAAAAATCATCTCGTTTTTAACCGCACTTTTTTCTTTACAAAAGATTTACAAAAAAGATCCTGCCTAAAAAAACATCACTTCGAAAAAAAGTTATTTATTTTAAATGACTTATCTTTTGTCAATAATGTAAGTAAAAAATTTACCGCTTGAATTCAATTTTAAAACACTCTATCTTGTGCATTGTTATTTTTTATAACACTATATATTGTGTTTTTTTAAAGTCATCTCTCTAGCAGGTTTTATCTTCCATGAACAAAGGATTAATGGTTACAAAGCGCGATGGTACGCTTGAACAAATCAATTTAGACAAAATTCACCGCGTAATTACTTGGGCAGCTGAAGGCTTAGAAAACGTGTCTGTTTCTCAAGTTGAATTGCGTTCTCATATTCAATTCTATGAAGGTATTCGTACCTCTGATATTCACGAAACGATTATTAAAGCAGCAGCAGACCTAATTAGTAAAGATACCCCTGATTATCAATATCTTGCTGCACGTCTTGCAGTTTTCCATTTACGCAAAAAAGCGTATGGCCATTTTGATCCGCCTCGTTTATACGATCATGTAAAGAAATTAGTGCGCATGGGCAAATACGATCCTGCACTTTTAGCCGACTATACTCGTGAGGAATGGGATGAAATGGATGGGTTTATTGATCACTGGCGTGATATGACCTTTTCTTATGCCGCAGTAAAACAATTAGAAGGAAAATACTTAGTTCAAAACCGTGTAACCGGTGAAATCTATGAATCTGCACAATTCCTTTATTTATTAGTTGCAGCAAGTTTGTTCTCAAAATATCCGCAAGAAACCCGTTTGGATTACATTCGTCGTTTCTACGATGCGACCTCAACCTTTAAGATTTCTTTACCTACGCCTATCATGGCGGGGGTTCGTACGCCTACGCGTCAATTCAGCTCTTGTGTATTGATTGAATGTGGTGATAGCTTAGACTCTATCAACGCTACCTCTGCAGCAATCGTGAAATACGTTTCACAACGTGCAGGTATCGGGGTAAATGCCGGTGCTATTCGTGCGTTAGGTAGCCCAATTCGTGGTGGTGAAGCATTCCATACGGGCTGTATTCCATTCTATAAACACTTCCAAAGTGCCGTCAAATCTTGTTCACAAGGTGGCGTACGTGGTGGTGCGGCGACAGTTTACTACCCGATTTGGCACTTAGAAGTTGAAAGCTTATTAGTATTGAAAAATAACCGTGGTGTGGAAGATAACCGTGTTCGTCATATGGACTACGGCGTACAGTTAAACAAATTAATGTATCAACGCTTAATTAAAGGCGAAGACATTACTTTATTCAGCCCTTCAGACGTACCTGGACTTTATGAAGCTTTCTTTGCTGATCAAGATAAATTTGAAGAACTTTACGTGAAATACGAACAGGATCCAAATATCCGCAAACGTTCTGTAAAAGCCGTTGAGTTATTCTCTTTATTAATGCAAGAACGTGCATCAACCGGTCGTATTTATATCCAAAACGTGGATCACTGTAATACTCACTCACCGTTTGATCCACTTGTTGCACCGGTGCGTCAATCTAACTTATGTTTAGAAATTGCATTGCCAACTAAACCATTACAACATTTCCATGATGAAAATGGTGAAATTGCCCTCTGCACACTTTCAGCGTTTAACTTAGGTAAATTAGATAATTTAGATGAGTTAGAGAACCTAGCAGATCTTGCAGTACGTGCATTAGATGCATTACTTGATTACCAAGACTACCCTGTTCCTGCAGCGAAACGCTCTTCATTAGGTCGTCGTTCACTTGGTATCGGTGTAATTAACTATGCGTATTATTTAGCGAAAAATGGTGTGCGTTATTCTGATGGTTCAGCAAACGATTTAACTCACCGTACGTTTGAAGCGATTCAATACTATCTATTAAAAGCATCCATGAACTTAGCAAAAGAATTAGGTGCATGTGAGTACTTCAATGAAACCAATTACGCAAAAGGTATTTTACCAATCGATACGTATAAGAAAGATATTGATAGCTTAACGCAAGAACCATTGCATTATGATTGGGAAACGTTACGTCACGAAATCAAAGAGTTTGGTTTACGCAACTCAACCTTAACCGCATTAATGCCGTCAGAAACCTCTTCACAGATTTCTAACGCAACAAACGGTATTGAACCACCACGTGGTCATGTAAGTATTAAAGCGTCAAAAGATGGTATCTTAAAACAAGTCGTACCAGATTATGAGAACTTAAGCGACAACTACGAATTACTTTGGGATATCCCAAGCAATGATGGTTACTTACACTTAGTGGGTATTATGCAAAAATTCGTGGATCAAGCGATCTCTGCCAACACCAACTACGATCCAAAACGTTTTGAAGACGGTAAAGTACCGATGAAAGTGTTGTTAAAAGATCTTTTAACCGCTTACAAATACGGCTTAAAAACCCTTTACTATCAAAATACCCGTGATGGTGCTGAAGACAGCCAAGAAGATTTAGATGATGGCTGTGCAGGCGGGGCGTGTAAGATTTAATAAAGTAAGGTTTAATACAATGAGTGGAAGTGGAGTGGCTGCATTTCTTGTAAAAAAGCTTTGGGAATTTGGAGTATCTAATAATAAAAAATTATTATTAGCAATAAGGTAGAACAGAAATTCAATTAAAGAAAGAAGAATTAATTGAATTAGAAGAAGCTAAAGTTTATGCAGAATATAATGCAGAAAAATTACGTGAAAAGTTAGATCTTACCTTAGAAAAAAATGAACGTAGTCAAATAATTACTGAAATAGCTACTTTAAAGCACCAAATAGAACAACTTAAAAAGCAACAAAATATTATGTATTCTCTTGTGGAGGGAGTTAAAGAATTTAAGTCTTCCGACTTAAATTCTGAAAATATTGTATTGCCTGAGGATGATTGGTTACAAGACTGGCAAGAAAAAGCATCTCGCTTTTCTAATCAACATGCATATTCCTTATGGGGAAAAATTTTAGCTGGTGAAATAAAAAATAAAGGAACTTTTTCTTATAGAACTCTAGATATTCTTAAAAATTTAACTCAAGAAGATGCGGAGTTATTTTTAAAAGCTGTTAGTATTTCTTTTAGTAGTGCTAACCTTATTTTTATAATAGACTCAATATCTGAGTCAAAAACATTAACTTATGCAAATTGGGCTACTCTGCAAGATATTGGATTAGTAACACAAGTATCTAGCTTACCTCCAGAAATTTCTTATCAAGTCTCTTTAAATACTCCAATGAGAATTGAATCAAGAGATTATACTTTTATAGTTGAAACTAATAATGAGCCATTTGAATTTTTAGAAAGATGTTATATTTTCTCTGAAGCAGGTAAAAGCCTACTAAAAATCATAGATTTTGAAGAGAATTTAGAATATTTCAAATCCATAAAAAAATATTTTGAAGAAAAATATTCTTCTGCAAAAGTTACATTATTAAATAAAAGAGAAACAATCATTACTTAGGATGAAATCATGGCATACACTACTTTCTCACAAAACAAAAATGACCAATTAAAAGAACCGATGTTCTTTGGTCAAAACGTTAACGTTGCGCGTTACGATCAACAAAAATATGAGACCTTTGAAAAGCTCATTGAAAAACAACTTTCCTTCTTCTGGCGTCCGGAAGAAGTAGATGTGTCACAAGACCGTATCGACTACGCGGCGTTGCCTGAACATGAAAAACACATTTTCATCAGCAATTTAAAATATCAAACCTTGTTGGATTCCATTCAAGGTCGCAGCCCGAACGTTGCATTATTACCGTTGGTATCTATTCCAGAATTAGAAACTTGGATCGAGACTTGGACCTTCTCTGAAACCATCCACTCTCGTTCTTACACACATATTATTCGTAACATTGTGAACGATCCATCTATTGTATTTGATGACATCGTAACCAACGAAGAAATCATCAAACGCGCACGTGACATTTCTTCTTACTACGACGATTTAATCCGTGATAGCCAACTTTACAGCTTGTATGGTGAAGGTACTTACACGGTAGATGGTAAAGAATGTGTGGTGACATTACGTAACCTGAAAAAACAACTTTACCTTTGCTTGATGAGTGTGAACGCACTTGAAGCGATTCGTTTCTACGTATCTTTCGCTTGTTCCTTTGCCTTTGCAGAGCGTCAATTAATGGAAGGTAATGCGAAAATCATTAAATTTATCGCACGTGATGAAGCCCTACACTTAACGGGTACACAGCACATTTTAAACATCATGGCTGCGGGTCAAGACGATCCTGAAATGGCAGAAATTGCGGAAGAATGTAAACAAGAAGCCTATGATTTATTCTTAGCGGCAGCAGAACAAGAAAAAGAATGGGCAGATTACTTATTTAAAGACGGTTCAATGATTGGTTTGAACAGAGACATTTTGGTACAATACGTGGAATACATTACCAATATCCGTATGCAAGCCGTTGGTCTTCCACTGCCATTTGGCGCGCGCTCTAACCCAATTCCATGGATTAACGCATGGCTTGTTTCTGACAACGTACAAGTAGCGCCACAAGAAGTCGAAGTGAGTTCTTACCTTGTCGGTCAAATTGACTCTAAAGTCGATACCAATGATTTTGGTGATTTCGATCTTTAATTAATCATTCTACGCAAAGAGCGGTCTGTATTTTCCGAGTTTAAACCCTTTGGAAAATTAACCGCTCTTTTTGTTTGTATGAATATCAGATAATAAACATTTTGATTAAAAAAATAGCACAATTTTGCTTTCCTGCATTTATCACCAACACTTTCCCTATAAAACAGATGACTTCATTAAAAAAGGCTTAACAAAAAACAATGCTATGGGTAGAATAGAAGAAACCTTTTTATTTTCAATAAATCACATTCTAATTACAAACTAGCGAGGTAAGGATATGTCAGAACAAGAAGTGAAAGAATTAGATCTCAATGGCGAAATGCTCGTTCGCCGTGAAAAATTAGCCGCATTACGTGCAAAAGGTAATGCGTTCCCGAATCAATTCCGTCGTGACGCCCTTGCTCAAGATTTACATGATAAGTATGAAGCCGAAGATGGCGAAGTATTAAAAGATAAAGCGATTGAAGTAGCCGTTGCTGGTCGTATTATGACTCGTCGTGCAATGGGTAAAGCCACCTTTATTACCTTGCAAGATATGAGTGGCAAAATCCAATTATATGTTGCTCGTGATAACCTTCCTGAAGGCGTTTATGCCGAAGATGTAGGTAATTGGGATTTAGGTGATATCATTGGGGTGAAAGGGACACTTTTCAAAACTAAAACCAATGAATTAACCATTAAAACAACTGAAGTTCAACTTTTAACCAAAGCACTTCGTCCATTACCAAACAAATTCCATGGTTTAACAGACATGGAGGCACGTTATCGTCAACGTTACTTAGATTTAATTTCTAATGAAGAATCTCGCCGCACATTTATTATTCGTTCAAAAGTGATTGCGGGTATTCGTGAATTCTTTATTTCTAAAGGTTTCATGGAAGTAGAAACCCCTATGCTACAAGTGATTCCGGGCGGTGCATCTGCTCGTCCATTTATCACTCACCACAATGCATTAGACGTTGATATGTATCTTCGTATTGCGCCAGAACTTTACTTAAAACGTTTAGTTGTTGGTGGTTTTGAACGTGTCTTCGAATTAAACCGTAACTTCCGTAATGAAGGGGTTTCTGTTCGTCACAATCCAGAATTCACTATGCTTGAATACTACCAAGCTTATGCGGATTATCATGATTTAATGGATAACACCGAAGAATTATTACGCAAACTCGCGATGAATATTCTTGGTACAACCATTGTGAAATACGGTGATTTAGAATTTGACTTTGGCAAACCATTTGAGCGTATCACATTACATGATGCAACCATTAAATATGGTGCAGATAAAGGTATCGTAAAAGAAGATCTTTATGATTTCGATCGTGCAAAAGCTACCGCTGAACGCTTGGGTATCGAAGTTCAAAAATCTTGGGGCTTAGGCTCTATCGTAAATGCGATCTTTGAAGAAGTAGCTGAACATCACTTAATTCAACCAACCTTCTTAATGGCGCATCCAGCTGAGATTTCACCGCTTGCACGTCGTAACGATGAAAACCCAGAAGTAACTGACCGCTTTGAATTGTTCATCGGTGGTCGTGAAATTGGTAACGGCTTCTCAGAATTAAACGATGCCGAAGACCAAAATGAACGTTTTGATGCGCAAGTCGCAGCGAAAGAAGCGGGTGACGATGAAGCAATGTTTAAGGATGATGACTTCGTAGTTGCACTTGAACACGGCTTACCACCTACAGCGGGTGAAGGTTTAGGTATCGACCGCTTAGCAATGCTTTATGCTAACGCGCCATCTATCCGTGATGTGATCCTATTCCCTGCAATGCGTCAAAAATAATTAAATTGAAATAACATAAAAGGAAGTCTATTGACTTCCTTTTTTATTGTTTAAAAGTGCGGTCATTTTTTACCGCACTTTCATGAAAAAAAGAGATAACCATCTTAACGATTATCTCTTTTACATTCCAATTTGAAATTATTTACCCCAAACTTCTTCCACGATACTACGGATAAATTCGAGTTTCTTCCATTGTTGTTCTTCAGTCAGGATATTACCCTCTTCCGTTGAAGCGAAACCACATTGTGGGCTTAAGCAAAGTTGATTGATATTCACATATTGTGCTGCTTCTTTAATACGAGCAATAATTTCATCACGGTTTTCTAACTCGCCCGATTTAGAGGTGATTAATCCTAACACTACTTGTTGATTTTTAATAAAGCGTAAAGGTTTGAAATCACCTGCACGATCACTGTCGTACTCCAAGAAGAAACCATCCACATTACAGTGGCCAAATAAGGTTTCTGCGATAGGCTCATAACCACCAGCAGAGAACCAAGTTGAACGGAAATTACCACGACAAATATGCATTGTAATCGCTAAATCAGCTGGTTTCGCTGCCACGATTTTGTTTAACATATACACATAATCTTTGGCGATTTGATCTAAATCTAAACCACGCTCAGTATAGGTTTTACGTTTATCTTCCGCACAAAATTCACCCCAGCTTGTATCATCCAACTGTAAGTTACGACAGCCTAATTTATAAAAGATATTCATCGCATCAATATAAGCATCAGCAATATCATCTAATAACAACTGATTGTTATCTTTATAACGTTCAATTGGCTGATAATCTGTGGCTCGTACTGTACAAATTAAATGAAGCATAGACGGAGAAGGAATCGTTAATTTGACTTCAGTCTCCCCTGCTATTTTTTGCAATGAGCGGTAATGTTCAACGAAAGGATGGCTCTCTGAAAAACCAATCTTATCCACAATTTTTAATGTTTTCGGGCGTACATTATCGTGTTTAAATTGCACTGAGAATTTTTCAGCATCCACTTCTTTCACGCCATCTAATGCAGCTAAGAAATCTAAATGCCAAAAAGTACGACGAAATTCACCATCAGTCACCGCATGCAATCCAACATTTTTTTGATGCTCTACCAATTTCGCAATTTCTGCATCTTCAACTTGCGTTAGATCCGTACAAGAAATATCGCCACAACTACATTGATGACGAGCCTGTTTTAAAGCCTCTGGGCGTAAAAAACTGCCTACAATATCAAAACGATATGGCGCAGAAGTACGAATAGTGGCATTTGGAAAAAGTTTACTCATTTTGCTTTCCTATATTTAATTAATTCTAAGATATACTGAGTGTAACAAAATTAACGTCCTCATTAAATATTTAGACGTCTAGATGGATGTGAATTTTATTGTGATTTTATATGAATGGAATTGATATAAAATTTAAAAAGAAAAGTGCGGTCATTTCTAACCACACTTTAAGCCTATAAACTATTGCAATGCTTTCACTGCCTTATAGTATTCTTTTGATTGTTCCAATAAAATCTTAGCCGCTTCGCGCAGTTTATCCACATCCGATTCTGGCAAATATAGCGATGTACCGATATTAAGAACATCATTCTTCAATTGCCCCTCTGGCAAATCTTTTAAATTTAAATTCACAAAATGAGCTTTAATTTTTATTCCTTTTTTACGTTTAGCGTAAGCATTCCATTGATCCGCAAATTGTTGTGAATATTTCACTGTCGATGCTGTCGTTTTATCAATTGGTACATTAATCACTGTATTTACGACATCTTTGATTCCCGGTACATCAGCTGATTTATCAATATCGCTAGTAAGTTCATTTTGAGCATTAACGTTTACCACGACAATATTACGTAAATTATAATTCTTAAGCTCAGTATATAATTTTCGGACACTAAGTAAATTTGACACATCCAATAAGCTAGCCAAACCTAAATTATCCGTTAAGCCACCATCAACTAAGTGCAAATAAGGTTTTTCAGCCTTATTTTGATAAGGCTCCATGCGTTTTTCCATGGCATCAAAGTTACTCAACAACAACCGATTAGGTGGATTCATCTGCATCAATAACTCTTTTTTATTTTCCACGAGGCAGGAACCACCATGATTATTTTGCGTAATCGGTGAAAAAATTAATGGTACGGCGCTTGATGCCGCTACTGCCCGAGCAATCTCAACATCATTTAAATCAACACAAAGCCAATCAAAGAAATCTTGCGTAAAAGAAACTTCCTGTCCTGCTGTCATATCTGTGGCATTAATCACGGCAAAAGGTCCTTTACGTTGTTCAAGATCTGCAAATTTTTTCCCACTATATAAAGCAAGATTGAGCTGTTCCTGCAACAAATCGCTACGACCAAACTGTGGAGAAGTAAGCCGAGGCACATTACTCACCGAAAATACTTCATTGATGACTTTTTTCTGGAAATTCTTTTTCAAAAAAGAATTATTAAATTTAGGGATAATGTCCTGTCCCTCCAAAGCAAAATAGGCTGCTAATACTGAGCCGCCAGACACCCCATACACAATATCAATATTTTGCAATAAGGTGCTACCTTTCTCTGTTGGACGCACTGAGACATTTTGGAATTGCTCTAACACGCCATAACCTAAAGATGCCGCGCGAGAGCCACCACCTGAAAAAGTCATAATCACCAAATTTTCTTTTTGTAATGCTTGCTGCATCGCATTTTCCAAGCGATATCCCTTTTGTGGATCTATTTGCTCAATCGTTTTAGTGGGATGATAAGTAATTGAATTGCAAGCAGAAAGCAAAGCGATACTGCAAGCAAGTAAACTTGATTTGAAAGGAAAATGAGTAAATTTCATAACAGTATTCCTTTACTGTGATTAAATACTTTTAATTCTACACAGATTTAGGGATAAAGAAAGTGCGGTTGATTTTTTTAATATTATACTGAAAACTCTCAGTAAATTCTGACCGCACTTTAGTTTGAAATAAAAACTAACTTACAAAACTAGATACATAAGAAATTATGGTTTTTCCACTTAATATTGCCATAATAATCACTACAAACCAGCCAGCAAAAGCTAAACAAATTGGGTGTTTATAGCTACCAACAATATTGCTTCGATAAGCGGCTAATAAAATCAAGGCTAGTGCTATTGGTAAAATTAAACCATTTAGGGTTCCCACAAAAACCAGTACAGCAGCAGGTTTCCCTACAGTGACAAGAACTGCTGTAGAAACCACTATAAACCCAATAATCCAATAGTTTCTATTTCGTTCAATTGTCGGACAAAGGCTCGTGAGGAATGATACCGATGTATAAGCGGCACCAATAACTGATGTGATAGAAGCTGCCCAAATCACTACGCCAAATAAGATTTGGCCAAAATGGCCTGCCACGTATTCGAAAGGCGTTTCTGCTGGATTTTTAGGATTCAACGGAATCCCTTTGGCGACAACACCAAGCACGGCAAGAAATAATACAACACGCATGGTAGAGGCGATTAAAATAGCCGATACAGAGCTACGACTCACTTCAGCCATTGCTTTTTCACCCTGGATCCCCGCGTCTAATAAGCGGTGAGCGCCAGCAAAGGTAATATATCCCCCTACAGTTCCTCCAACTAATGTCACAATTGCGATAGGATCAACTTGCTCTGGAATAAAGGTACGATATGCTGCTTCTACCACTGGCGGTTCTGTTTTAAACATAACATACAAAGTCAGTGCAATCATAATAAAACCCATTAATTGGGCAAAGCGATCCATTAACAATCCTGCTTCTTTACGTAAAAAAATTAAAATTGCAATGATGCCACTGATAACAGCTCCTGTTTCTGGGGCGATACCAAAGATTGAATTAAGCCCTAGGCCTGCGCCCCCTACATTACCAATATTAAAAGCCAACCCTCCCATCACGATAAGTGACGCAAGAAAATAGCCCGCGCCTGGAAAAACAGCATTAGAAATATCCTGTGCTCGCTTTCCTGATACCACCACAATTCGCCAAATATTAAGCTGAGCACCAATATCTAACAAAATCGATAATAAAATCACAAAGCCAAAACTGGCTAATAAGGTGTTTGTAAAGGTTGCAGTTTGAGTTAAAAAGCCAGGACCAATTGCTGAAGTCGCCATTAAAAATGCCGCACCCAGCACTGCATTTCGGCGGTGATTGATTGATGCCATAAAGCACCTCCCTTGTTAAGTTGATGTTGTGTGTTATGTTTATTCGGCTTATGCCGTTATTGTTATATGATTTTTTTCTAATTCTTCCACAATGCGTGCAGCAAATTGTAGAGAATGTTGATTATCGCCATGTAAACAGATACTTTCTGCTTTTACTGGCACAAGGCTTCCATCAATGGCTTTGACTTGACCTTCTGTTACCATTTGTAACACTTGTTGAATGGTTTCCTCATCAGACTCCACCATTGCATTCGGTTGCGAACGAGGTACCAAACTCCCATCAGGCATATAGTGGCGATCCGCAAAAACTTCAGAAATTGTTTGTAAACCTTCTTCCTCAGCTACGCGTAACATTAAGCTCCCCGCCAATCCCATTAATTTTAAATTAGAATCAAATTGACGAATTGTTTGTGCAATTAAACGGGCTAACTTTTCATCTTTCGCAGCTTGATTGTATAAAGCTCCGTGTGGCTTAACATAACTAATTTCCGTGCCTTCCCCATCACAAATCGCTTTTAAGGCACCAAGCTGATAGCGCAAATGTGCAATTAATTCCTGTTCAGGTAAATCCATCTGAGTTCGCCCAAAATTTTCTCGATCAGGGAAGCCTGGATGAGCCCCAATCCGTACCTGATTTTCTTTCGCAAATCTAACCGCACTTTGCATTTCTTTTGCTCCACCGGCATGTAAACCGCAAGCAATATTGGCAGAAGAAAGCAATTTTAATAAGGCCTCATCAAAAGGAAAACCTTCAGCAATATCGGCATTTAAATCAATTTTTTTCATCGACAATTCTCCTAATTTGATCGAGGTATATCTCATTTTTACGACGTAATTTTGCAGCTTGTTCTAAACTAACGGCCTCGAATTGAATGGTTGAGCCTAAACGTACCTGTGCCAACGCACCAAGATCCGCATCGATCACATTGGCAATTTTGGGATAACCGCCTGTAGTTTGTGCATCAGCCATTAAAATAATTGGTTGACCACTTGGTGGCACTTGTACGCTTCCAAATTGAATCGCGTGAGACAGCATTTCCAGCGGTTGCTTTAATTCTAATTTTTGCCCTTGAAAACGATAGCCCATGCGATCACTGCTACTTTGTAACGTCCATTTACTTCGCCACCAATAATATTGGGATTTTCGTTTAAATGCCTGATATTCAGAGGACGGTAACGCATGAATAGTATGTTTAAGTGGAATAGGTGCAATCCCAATTTCACTACGCAAAATAGGATCATTTACCGTTTGCAGTTGATCGCCCACTTGTAAACCACGTCCTTCTATTCCTCCTATTTGAGCTCGGAGATCTGTACTACAAGAGTTCAATTCTTGGGGTAAGATAAAACCACCTTGAACACATAAATAGCCATACATACCAATTTTTGCACGTATCATTTTCAGAACTTGCCCAGCTCGTGCCTGATAACGCCAGTAAGCAAAAACCGGTTTATCATCTAAGGTCATTTCATAAAATGCCCCGGTGACACAAAAATTCATATCCTGCTGGAATTGCAATGTAATACCACCTAAAGGGACTTCGATTGCCGGGGCTCCCTCTGCATTTCCCAGCAGAATATTGCCTGCTCGTAATGCTAATTTGTCCATTGCCCCACAATGACTGATTCCAAATCGACGTAAACCAAAACGGCCCAAATCCTGAATTGTGGCACGGGATTGCACATCAATAACATGAATCATAATTCAATTCCCTCCACCACAAATTTCACCGTATCTCCTGCTTGTAATAAAGTGGGTTGTGCTTGATTTTTGTCAAAGAGCGCATGCTTAGTATGACCGATTAATTGCCATCCGCCAGGAGAGGAAAAGGGATAAATGCCCGTTTGAGCCCCACCAATACCAACAGAACCGGCAGGAACAAGTGTTCTTGGGACAGCACGACGTGGCGTGTGCAGGCTTTCAGGTAAACCACCTAAATAGGGAAAACCAGGTTGGAAACCAATCATATATACCGTATAAATCGGTTCGCTATGCATTTGAACAATTCGTTCTGGTGTGGTGTCATGTAATTTGGCTACTTCAGATAAATCTTGGCCTAATTCGCCGCCATAAATTACCGGAATTTCGATATGACGACCTTGAAAAGCCGATACTTTCAATTCTCCCCAACGTTGTTCCAAGCGCTGAATAAGCGGCTCAAAATCTACGTAAAAATCAGTGAAGACCGTGAGATTATTCATTCCCACGACAACTTCTACAATATCTTTCTCAGACTGTAGTTGGTTGGCAAACGCCCAGAGTTGGCGTTGTTGTTGAAGTGAAGCTGGTGGCGGTAAAGAGCAAACCACCGCCGACTCGCTGATCGGGGTTATATTCATAAGGTACCCTTTATTCTGATGTTGTGTTATTTGTTATTTTTTTGTTACACCTCTCTTTTAAAGGATATTTATAGGTTTTGTCAAGGTTTTGTATCAAAAATAAAATGTGACAAAGATCTCATTCTTCACATTTTGATCTCAATCAAAAGTGCCAAATAACATATAATAAAAGGGTCTATTATTTATTTAACAATTATAAAAAAGGAATAAACATGAAAACATTGAGTGAATTTATTGTTGAACGCCAAGCGGAGTACCCAAATGCAAAAGGGGAACTTAGTGGTATTTTGTCTTCTATTCGTTTATTAGCAAAAATCATTCATCGTGATATCAACAAAGCAGGTTTAACCAATATTCTTGGTCAGTCTGGTGTCGAAAACGTGCAGGGTGAAAGCCAAATGAAATTGGACTTGTTCGCCCATAACACTATGAATGCAGCCCTTATGTCACGTGAAGAAGTGGCAGGTTTTGCTTCAGAGGAAGAAGAAAGTTTTATCGCTTTTGATACTGAACGCGCTCGTAATGCAAAATATATTATTTTGACCGACCCACTTGATGGTTCATCCAATATTGATGTGAACGTTTCGGTTGGGACAATCTTCTCTATTTACCGTCGTGTATCCCCTATTGGCTCACCTGTTACCTTAGAAGACTTTATGCAACCGGGTAATAAACAAGTGGCTGCGGGTTATATCGTATATGGTTCATCTACCATGTTGGTTTATACCACTGGTCACGGCGTAAATGGTTTCACTTATGATCCATCTATCGGTACATTCTGTCTTTCTCATGAAAATATGCAAATGCCAAAAGAGGGAAAAATCTATTCCATCAATGAAGGACAATATCTCAAATTCCCACAAGGGGTAAAAAAATACATTAAATACTGCCAAGAGGAAGATAAAGCAACTAACCGCCCTTATGCGTCACGTTATATCGGTTCATTAGTGGCTGACTTCCATCGTAACTTATTAAAAGGCGGTATCTATATTTACCCAAGTGCAACTAACTATCCAAATGGTAAGCTTCGTTTGCTTTATGAAGGCAATCCAATGGCATTCTTAGCAGAACAAGCGGGTGGTATTGCCTCTGATGGTTACAATCGAATTTTAGATATTCAACCAACTGAACTTCACCAACGTGTACCACTTTTCGTCGGTTCTGCAGAAATGGTGAAAAAAGCAGAAGAAATGATGAGAGAATTTAAAGAAGATTAAATTCCTAAAGTGCGGTCAGTTTTGACCGCACTTTTTTAGTAAATAAAAAGGCGAACCTTATATGTTCGCCTTTTTCATTAATGGTTTGTTAATTAATCTCGTTTTCTCGCTAGTAGCCACCAAATAATCGCCATAAACAAGAGGCTTGGCATCAGTGCACCTAAAAAGGCCGGTGCATTAAATACCACACTCATTTGTCCAAAAATTTCATTGACGACATAGAACAAGAACCCAAAGCAAATCCCCGTTACGATTCTCGCTCCTGCAGTGACACTACGTAATGAACCAAAGATGAAAGATAACGCAAGCATCATCATTACACCTACAGAAAGGGGCTGAAAAATCTTACGCCAATAGGTTAATTCAAAACGGCGAGAATCCTGTCCTGTTTGTTTTAAGAAAGCAATATATTCATACAAACCGGAAATAGATAATGACGTTGGACGTAATGAAACTGCGCCTAATTTATCTGGCGTTAAGCTTGTTGCCCAATCTTCTGTTAAACGGTTTGTTGTGGTAATTTGTTCTTTTGATACCGCTGAATTATTCACTTGACGCAACTGCCATTGATTATTTTCAGCAGAATATTGTGCTTGATTTGCATGCTTCAAATGAGTGAGATTACGCTGTTCATCAAAGGTATAAATATAAATATCTTCTAATTGTGCATCATCTTTAATTCGACGAACATACACGAAATTATTACCGTCTTTTGCCCATACACCATTTTTTACCGAAAGCATTGAACCACCGGAAAGCGCACGAGTACGCATATCACGGGCAAACTGTTCAGTTTGTGGAATCCCCCACTCACCAATAATCATGGTAAAAAGCACCAGTGGAAGTGCCGTTTTCATGACGGCTAATCCAATTTTAAAGCGAGAAAAACCGGCAGATTGCATGACCACTAATTCACTGCGGCTGGCCAAATTACCTAAAGCAATTAAGGCACCTAACAAAGCAGCCATCGGGAAAAAGGTTTCTACATCTTTTGGCATCGTTAAGCCTGTATAAGCCACGGCTTGCCAAATATCATAAGAACCTTTCCCTACGCTACGGAATTGCTCTACAAATTTGATAATTGCCGAAAGGCCAACCAACGTAAATAACGTGGCAAAAATTGCCCCTAAGATGCTTTTACCGATATAACGATCAAGAGTATTCATTAACATTGTTATTACCCTTTTCTGAATACACGACGGAATTTATGCATAGCAGTGCTATCCCAACTATTCAGCACAATCCCTAAAATTAAAAAGGCGATATTTACCAACGGCATTAACAAACCGGCATCAAGCTTATCAGCCCCCCCCGCAGATTTAAATGAGCTTTGTAACAAGAAGTAAATTAAATAAAGCAATAATGCTGGTAAGATTTTCGCGAAACGACCTTGACGAGGATTCACTTTACTCATTGGTACAGCAATAAGCGCCATTAAAGGCACCGCTAAAATTAAGGTAATGCGCCAATGCAACTCTGCTTTTGCGGCTGCACTTTTATCTTTTAATAATTGCTCAAAAGATAATTCAGCGGCTTCATCACTTTCCGAGTTTGTCTCTTGATGGCCTAAATACGCTTGGTAGTCATCAAAATGTGTAATACGAAAATCAGGAAGCACGGATGTGCCTTCTACACGCAAGGTATTCTGTAAATTCAAGACTTGGTCGCCATTCGGTAACGCTTTTAATTCACCTTTTTCAGCCGTAACCACTGATGGTTTAGTTTGGCCTTTGGCTTTCATTTGGAAAAGATAAACATCACTGATTTGATTACCGTTAATCTTATCAATGAATAAGACGAAATTATTGTTGCTTGTGGACATGAATTGACCAGAAGCCAATGCCCCCATGGTTGGGTTCGCTTTAGCATCTTCGACAATCGCCGCTTGCTTTTGAATGGCCCATGGAGAAAGCCACAATGCATTGTAAGCAGCCAAGCCAGCTGTGAACAAAGAAAGAATTAACGCCACACGAACAAGGATACGTTGTCCCACACCACAAGCCCGCATTACAGTAATCTCACTTTCAGCGTAGAGTCGACCGAAAGTCAGCAAAATGGCGATAAACAAACATAATGGCAACATTAATTGCGCCATCGTCGGCATCCCTAAACCAAGTAAAGAGAACACCAGATCGGCGGGAACCTTACCATTTGCCGCTGAACCAAGTACGCGCACAAGTTGTTGGCTGAAGAAAATTAAAAGCAAAATAAACAAAATTGCAATCTGGCTTTTAAATACTTCCTTTGTTAAATATCGGGTTAATATCATTCTTTTTTTCTAACTAAAAAACACGGGAAACTGGCTAATTTAGATGGCGTATGATACCTTATTTTGACTGATTTAAATAGCAAATTAGCAACATAAGGAAATAACATGAAATATCAAGCAAACTCAACCGCACTTTCTCAATCAACCGATTGCCTTATTATCGGCATTTATGAGAACAATGAATTGACAAAAAGTTTCAATGAAATCGATCAAATCACACAAGGCTACCTCAGCCAGTTAGCTCAAAGCCAAGATCTTTCAGGCAAAATTGGCCAAGCGACTCTGCTTCATTCATTACCTAATCTTGCGACTAAACGCGTGTTAGTCGCAGGTTGTGGTAAAAAAGGCGAAACGACTGAACGCCAATTTAAACAAATCATCCAACGCGTAACCCAAACATTAAAAGAATTAAATATTCAACAAGCGGTGAATAATTTAACGGATGTGGAAATTAAAGATCGCGATCTATTTTGGAATGTGCGTTTTACCGTTGAAACCATCGAACATAGTCTTTATCAATTTGATGAATTTAAAAGTAAAAAAGCGGATGCTATCTCTCTTCAAGAAATCATTTTTAATACCGATGATTCACAAGCTCAACAAGCTATCGCAGAAGCGCAAGCCATTGCAAATGGTGTAAAAGCTGCGCGTAATATCGCGAATATGCCACCTAATATTTGTACACCGGCTTATTTAGCTGAACAAGCTAAAAATTTAACCGAAACATCAGCCGTACTTTCCCTTGATGTGATTGATGAAGAAGACATGACAAAACTTGGCATGAATGCGTATTTAGCCGTATCTCGAGGTTCGCAAAATCCGGCTTATATGTCTATTTTACATTTCAACAATGCACCTGATAAAAATGCGAAACCTATCGTATTAGTGGGCAAAGGCTTAACCTTTGATGCGGGTGGTATTTCGTTAAAACCAGCCGCAGAAATGGATGAGATGAAATACGATATGTGTGGTGCAGCTTCGGTATTTGGTACGATGAAAGCCATTGCAGAATTAAATCTACCACTCAATGTTATCGGTGTATTAGCGGGTTGTGAAAATTTGCCTGATGGTAATGCCTATCGCCCAGGCGATATCCTCACCACAATGAACGGTTTAACCGTAGAAGTATTAAATACAGATGCTGAAGGCCGTTTAGTGCTTTGTGATACATTAACTTATGTTGAACGTTTTGAACCGCAATATGTGATTGATGTTGCAACCCTGACTGGCGCTTGTGTGGTTGCTTTAGGTCAACATAACAGTGGCTTAGTTTCAACTGATGATGCCTTAGCAGAACAGTTATTACAAGCCGCACAGCAAACCACTGACAAAGCTTGGCGTTTACCGTTGAGTGAAGAATATCAAGAGCAATTAAAATCACCTTTTGCCGATTTGGCTAATATTGGCGGTCGTTGGGGCGGTGCAATTACTGCAGGCGCATTCCTCTCTAACTTTACGAAAAAGTACACCTGGGCACATTTAGATATCGCCGGGACAGCTTGGCTTCAAGGTGCAAATAAAGGCGCAACAGGTCGTCCAGTGTCTCTATTAACACAATTTTTAATTAATCAAACCAAGTAATTAACACATAGGGCTAACATAACGTTAGCCCTAAAATTTTCTCAAAATCTGACCGCACTTTATTCCAATTCGAATTCAACCAGTAATGGATTATGATCTGACGAAGTAACCACTTCTGATGTTGCACTCACCACTTTTACGCCTCGCGTAAAAATATAATCAAGTGGATAACCTAAAAATCGCAATCGTTCATCTTGAGATAGCGTCATTGCATCTAGTCCATATTTTTGCATCAAATTATTGACTAAATTCAGACGACGCTCATTCCACGCATTAAAATCGCCAGACATAATGATGGGGCCTTGATGATTTTCCACAAAAGAAAAGAGCTGCTCTAACTGAGTTTGATAAGCGGAAATCCCCCATTCAAAATTAATCAAATGCACATTAATAAGTAGCAAGCTAGCGTCTTTTTCTAATGGAAAACTCATCACACTTGCCACTTTAGGTATTTGTATTAATGGTTCTGCTACGCCACCACCGCAATACCATTCTGGTTGCGTTTTAGTGAATGTCTTGACACCCGATAAGAGATCTTTAAAAGAAAAAGAGGACACAAAAAGTGCGGTCGAAAATGTGTTTAAATTTTGATGCTGCGTTGCCTCTTGCAATAACACAAAATCAGCTTGTTTAGACAATCTCGCTAAATCTTCTTGCCAACCCTTATCTTGCCCTTTATGCACATTCCAATTGACTAAACGAAAATGTGAAGACGTTAATTTAGGCATTAAACCATTAACCTTGTCACATTGCATATTTAGCTTGTTTTCAAAAGGAATATAACTCACTTTTTGTGACGTATTTAATTGGATAAATGTACGTTCAAAAATTGTTAAATTCGCAAAAAAATAGCCGCCACCTAAAATCAGCAATAGTAATCCAACAGCTAAAAATCGATAAATTCGTTTCATCTAAATCCCCTTTCAATGCTCGAATAATAACACCCTATTCAAGCAATGCAACTTTCTCTTTTTAAACACATCAACTCCTAACTATAAAAAGGTAAATTTGAGCCGTCGCTTTGATTTGAATCATACTTTTCTAAAAAAGTCTTTGCATTTTTTTGCTATTGTCATAGTATTTCACTCAACTTTTAACTCTACCTCATCAATAAGGAGATTCATTATGTCTTTTGGAGATAAAAAATTAAGTGAAATCGCAGTCAGCGTACCCGGCTCAACTTCTCTACTTCGTGAATATGATTTGGATTTCTGCTGTGGTGGTTCAGATACACTTGCTCACGCAGCGGCAGAAAAAGGATTAAATTTAGCAGAAATTGAAACGCGCTTAACCGAGCTTCAAAACAGCAAAGCAGAAAACCCGGAAGAATATTGGGTTAATGCAACTTATCCTGAAATTATCGATCATATCTTAGTTCGCTACCATCAACGCCACCGCGAACAGCTTCAAGAATTAATCGTCTTAGCGGATCGTGTAGAAAGTGTTCATGGCGATCGTGAAGATTGCCCAATAGGTGTGGCGGCTGAATTACGCAATGTCTATGAGGATTTGAGCAACCATATGATGAAAGAAGAGCACGTGCTTTTCCCTATGATCAAAGCAGGTAACTATATGATGGCGCAAATGCCAATTCGTATGATGGAAATGGAACACGCAGAACACGGCGAACATTTAGATGTATTAAAATCATTAACAAACAATATGACGCCTCCGGCTGATGCTTGCAATACATGGCGTGCGCTTTACAGCGGCATCCAAGAATTTGCAGATGATTTAATGATGCATATTCACCGTGAAAACAATATTTTATTCCCACGTGTGATTGCTGAAAATCACTAAGAGCAAATCATATAAAGAAAAAGGGCGAAATCATTCGCCCTTTAAAATTAGCCTAAAACTGACCGCACTTTACTTCTCTTCACTGCCTTTATATAAACGGTTTTTATACAAATAGCTACCAAGTAAGGCATGTGCCAAGGCTTCTTTTTTCATTTCTTCCGGCACTTCTTTTTCAGTTAATGTATCTTTTTCTTTATCGTACACATAGCCTTTTGCTTTGCTATTTGGTGTTTGGATAACAACATCGTGATTGCCTTTCATTAAAGCTTGGGTTTGATCAAATTGCATAAAGGCACGATCTGGATTAACGTCTTGCGTTAAATCAAAACCAATCATCGGATAATTACCGCTTACCCCCGCAATAGAAAGTAAGGTTGTCGGCATATCAATTTGACTCACTAAACGACTGTCTCTGCGTGGTGCAACATGATCTCCTAAAATTAATGCAGGAATATGGAAATGCTTAATTGGCACTAAGCTTGCCCCTGCAGCACGGGAGTCGTGGTCTGCAATTACCAAGAACACGGTATCTTTCCAATAATTAGATTGTTTTGCTAACTTGAAGAAATGACCAATCGCATAATCCGCATATTTTGCGCTGTTATTACGTGTTGCTTTTGGTTGTTCGTAAAGCTCAATTTTGCCATCTGGAAACTCGAAAGGATCGTGATTGCTCGAACTAAAAACGAGGCTAAAGAACGGTTTTCCTTCATTATGTAACTGGGTAAAGGTTTCGTTCGCTTTATCAAATAGATCCTCATCACTCACGCCCCAAGTCGCGGTAAATTTTGGATTTTGGTAATCTTTTTGATCGATAATAGTTTGGAAACCATTGCCATAGAAGAAGCTTGCCATATTATCAAAGTGTTTTTCACCGCCATAAATAAAGGAAGTGTTGTAACCTTGTTTGGCAAGTAAATCCGCAATGGTAAAGAAACCACTTTGACTGTTATTCAATTTCACTACTGCTCGTGCTGGAGTGGGTGTAAAGCCCGCTGTGGTGGCTTCAATACCACGAACAGAACGCGTCCCCGTAGCATAAAGATTTTCAAATAACCAACCTTCTTTAGCTAATTTATCAAATTCAGGTGAAAGTGGTTTTCCGCCTAACGTACCCACAAATTGCGCCCCAAAACTTTCTTCCAAAATAATGACGATATTTTTCGGTTTACCTTGGTAAGTGGCTTGGTTTTTCGTTAATGTTGGAATCTTCTCTGAAATATAATCACTTTCAGGACGGCCACGGCTGGCTTTGACAACACGCAACATTTCATCAGTATCCATTTTGCCGTACACCTCGGAAGATGAACCTTCATCTTTAAATTGCTGTGCCGCATAAAGGACAGAATAGCCAGAGTTCAACACTAGAGAATTCACTAAACCATCGGAAGAAAAAGCGACCATTGCAGGGTTAACACCACGGTGTTGGAAACTCGAACGCGCACCTAAAAAAGCAACGGCAATCACAAGCAATGCTACAACAGGGCGTAATTTCCAGCTCATTGGGCGCAAGTTTTTCACCGCATAAGCAGAGAGTTTCCAATAACAGAAGAAAGCCGTAACGGTGAAAATAAGGCTAAAAATGACTGCAGTTAAATGCCCTTCCATCAACATTGAAAAGACTTCTTTCGGATAAATTAAATATTCGATAAACAGACGGTTTGGACGGAAGTCATAGGTTTCGATAAATGCTGGTGTAGCCAGTTCCATAAATAGAATGAACACACTACCGAGAGTAAGCCAAATACGTAAAATCATTTTCCAAATTCGGCTATGATGAAATAGCACTGTAAATAATGCTGGCACACCAAATAAATAGCACAAGGCCACGATATCCATACGCAAGCCTTGCAAAAATAATTGTCCCCATCCCTCTACCGCAGAAACACGGTCTACCTGCCAAATCGCAAGCCCAAGACGAGACAAGGTGAAAATAATCAGATTAATGATGACGAAGAGGAAAATCGGATATAAAGGAGAACGTGTTTGTTTCATTTTGACACTCATAAGTCCTAAGGGAATCGCTACCCTTTGATTAATTTAAAGCACGCTAATGTGCCATTTCTTTCATAGACAGATAAAAAAACACAAAGTGCGGTTAAAAACATCATCATTTTTGACCGCACTTTGAGAAAGTAAAATTACGCTGCAACTAACGCTTTTAATTGTTTTTCATAAGCTGCCCAATCTGTAATTGGCCGCGTTGCAACGCCTGTTTCCATCGCTTTTTTCGCTACTGCAGAAGAGACAGTAAACAATAAACGAGGATCAAACGGTGTTGGAATCACATAATCTGGACCAAATGATAACGCACCATAACTTGCAATAATTTCTAACGGCACCTGTTCTTTCGCCAAACCTGCAATTGCACGAGAAGCCGCTAACTTCATTTCTTCATTAATCTCAGTTGCACCTACGTCTAATGCACCACGGAATAAGAATGGGAAACAAAGTACGTTATTTACTTGGTTTGGAAAGTCTGAGCGACCAGTACAAACAATCGCATCTGGACGCACTGCTTTCGCTTCATCAGGTGTAATTTCAGGTGTTGGGTTTGCCAATGCAAGGATTAATGGATTCTCCGCCATAGTTTTCACCATTTCAGGTTTTAACGCACCTGCTTTAGAACAACCTAAGAAGACATCTGCACCGTTAACCGCATCGGCTAATGTACGCCAGCCATTATCTTCAATCGCGTAGAATTGTTTGGTTTCATCCATGTTATCGCCACGGCCTTTGAAAATCACGCCTTTAGAGTCACACATGGTGATGTTTTCTTTTTTGAAGCCTAATGCACGAAGTAAATTAGTACACGCAATGGCTGAAGCACCGGCTCCATTTACCACTAAACGTACATCTGCGATATTTTTACCAATAATTTCTAAACCGTTTAATGCTGCCGCACCGACGATAATGGCTGTACCGTGTTGGTCATCATGGAATACTGGAATTCCCATACGTTCACGCAACACTTTTTCAATGTGGAAACATTCCGGTGCTTTGATATCTTCAAGGTTAATGCCACCAAACGTTGGTTCTAATGAAGCAATAATATCGATTAATTTATCTGGATCGTGTTCGTTGATTTCAATATCGAATACGTTGATGCCTGCAAATTTTTTGAACAATACACCTTTCCCTTCCATAACGGGTTTTGAGGCAAGCGCACCAATATTTCCTAGACCTAACACGGCTGTACCATTTGAAATAACGGCTACTAAATTAGCACGCGCAGTATAACGACTTGCGGCTGAAGGATCTTTTTCAATTTCTAAACAAGGCTCTGCGACACCTGGGGAATAAGCAAGGGCTAAATCATGTTGGGTTTCTAACGATTTGGTTGGGGTGACCGCAATTTTTCCCGGAATTGGGAACTCATGAAAATCTAATGCAGCTTGGCGCAATTGTTCGCTCATATAAAAATACTCCATTTTCACTTAGGCTAAATAAAATTTGCGCCATTATACTCTCTTTTAAACAGAATTTTGTGACATATCGCAAAAATTTTACAAAATTATTACAAAAATATGAGTAAAATCGACTGCACTTTTGTCTTTTCTTCACATTCAGAAGCAAAAACGTTACTATATCGCAAAAAATATACAGGATATAAACAATGAGTTTGTTTTCTAAATTTAGAAGCGCCATCAATAAATTACAACGGAAAGCGATTAATCAAACCTATCAAAAACGTTTAACCAATCAAGGCATGTCGGTGATTTCTGCCAACTGTGTCGGCGCGTTTATTTTGCACGATCTAAATCAGCCTTTTAACTCCCCATTTGTTAATCTCTATTTAGATCCGAGCGATTTTGTTCGCTATCTACAGAATATCGAATTCTATCAAGCACAACCTCTTCAATTTATACAAACAGAAAAACCGTATCCCGTTAGTCTATTAGGTGATCTTAAAGTACACTTTATGCACTACCACTCCGAACAAGAGGCTCGAGAAAAGTGGGAATCTCGCTCTCAGCGTTTAGACTTCGATAACTTGTTTATTATGATGACAGATAAAGATGGTGGAAAAGGTGCAAAATATGAAGACTTGCAAGCTTTCGATAACTTGCCTTATCCAAACAAAGTGGTCTTTACTCACAAGCCATATCCTGAATTAAAATCCGCTTACTACATTAAAGGCTTTGAAAATGAAGGAGAAGTGGGCGATTTATTTACTTTTTCTGGTTGGAATGGTGAAAAATATTACGACCAATTTGATTACGTTAGCTGGTTCAATCAAAAATAAGAGTTTACGATGCGATTAGATAAATTTATTGCCGAGAATACTGGTTTAACCCGTTCACAAGCCACCAAGGTCATTCGCCAAAGTGCGGTCAAAATTAACGGTGAAATTGTGAAAAACGGTGCCACTAAGGTAAGTCAAGAAGATGAAATTTATTTTGAAGATGAATTGTTGCCTTGGGTAGAAGAAGGCCAATATTTTATGTTGCATAAACCTCAGGGCTACGTTTGCTCTCATGATGATGGTGACTATCCAACTATTTATCAATTCTTTGAACCGCCTCTTTCAGGCAAGTTACACAGTGCTGGGCGATTAGATGTGGATACCACTGGCCTCGTGCTATTAACGGATGATGGGCAATGGTCACATCGAATTACCTCACCAAAGCATCAATGCGAAAAAACCTATTTAGTCACTTTAGCTGACCCAGTTGAGAACCATTATGCTTCAGCTTGTGAAGAAGGCATTTTGTTACGTGGTGAAAAAGAACCAACTAAGCCAGCAAAACTTGAAGTATTAGATGATTACAACGTGAATCTGACTATCTCAGAAGGCCGCTATCACCAAGTGAAACGGATGTTTGCTGCGCTGGGTAATAAAGTCATGGCACTCCATCGTTGGAGAATTAGTAACGTTGAATTAGATGAAAGCTTAGAAGAAGGCGAATTTCGTCCACTTACTCAGGAAGAAATCGACAATTTAGTGAAATAATATGAGCCAAAATATTAAACCTACCTTTATTTTTATCGCCACGCTCGGCATCCTCTCGATGCTACCGCCTTTGGGCGTGGATATGTATATTCCGTCCTTTTTAAATATCGCTGAAGACTTAAATATCAACTCCGAGCAAGTACAGCATACGCTAACATTCTTCGCTTATGGTATGGCCGCAGGGCAATTATTCTGGGGGCCCTTTGGTGATAGTTTTGGTCGTAAACCGATTATTTTATTAGGGGTCATTATTGGTGCTATCACAGCCATTGTTTTAACAGGTATTCATTCTATTGGCAGTTTCACTGCACTGCGTTTCGTTCAAGGTTTCTTTGGGGCGGCGCCTGTTGTGCTTTCAGGGGCTTTATTACGAGATTTATTTAGCAAAGATCAGCTCTCTCGAATCATGTCCACCATCACGCTTGTCTTTATGATCGCGCCGCTTGTTGCGCCCATAATTGGTGGGTATATTGTGAAATATTTCCACTGGCATATGATTTTTTATGTGATTGGCATCATGGGATTTCTTGCTGCATTGCTTGTCTTTTTCATTATTCCCGAGACCCATAAAAAAGAAAACCGTATTCCCCTGCGCCTGAATATCATTGCCCGTAACTTTATGACACTTTCTAAACAAAAAGAAGTGCTAGGTTATATGGCGGCGGCTTCTTTTGGTTTTGGTGGCTTATTTGCTTTCGTCACTGCGGGATCGATTGTCTATATCGGTATTTATGGCATTCCAGTCGATCAATTCGGCTATTTCTTTATGATCAATATCGCGATTATGACCGCTGCTTCTTATCTAAATGGGAAATTTGTATTGAAGCTAGGTGCTGAAACCATGTTACGAATTGGTATTGCCGTACAATTTATTTCAGGAATTTGGCTATTTTTAACCGCACTTTTTGATTTTGGTTTTTGGTCAATGGCAATTGGTGTGGCCTTTTTTGTAGGTCAAAACCCATTAATCTCATCCAATGCTACCGCCTCTATTCTAGAAAAATTCCCAACTATGGCGGGTACCGCAAATTCATTAATGGGAAGTGTACGTTTTGGTGTCGGCGCTGTAATGGGATCCCTTGTGGCAAGCTTTAAAATGGAAACCGCTGCGCCAATGCTCTATACAATGACGGCTTGCGTGATGATTTCAGTCCTTTCTTATTACTTCCTGACTTATCGAAATGAACGATAAGGTGCGGTTAATTCTCAAGTCAATTTAAAACAATGAAGGCGGGAATCTCCCGCCTTTTCATATTTCATTAAATGCTTATTTCCAAATTCGATGCTCTAAAACACGCTTTTTAATTTCAGGATAAAGCTCGATTTTGAATTCTGGTTCTTTCCCTTCTTTTAATTGACGCTGATAATCTTTCATTAGTTTCCACACAATCGGGGAAAGTAAAACAATCGCGACTAAGTTAATAATTGCCATCACAGCCATTACCGTATCCGCAAAATTCCACACGACATTGCCTGATTTTACTGAACCGAAATAAACAAAGAACAATACCGATAAGCGGAACAACCATACAAACCAAGGTTTATTTTTAATAAAGCGGATGTTACTTTCCGCATAAGCATAGTTACCAATGATAGATGAATAAGCGAAAAGTAATAAGATGAAAGCTAAGAAGTGTACGCCAAATTCACCTACATGATAACGCAATGCATTTTGTGTTAAGGAAATACTTTTCAGCGTTTCACTGCCGTAATTATCTGAAAGCAGGATAATCACTGCCGTACAAGTACAGACAATCATGGTATCTACAAATACACCAAGCATTTGCACTAAACCTTGGCTTACTGGATGTTTGACATGTGCTGCAGCGGCCGCATTTGGGGCTGACCCCATCCCCGCTTCATTAGAGAATAATCCCCGTTTGATCCCCATCATCATAGCTTTAGACACAAGAGCACCAAACATGCCACCAGCAGCAGATTGGAAAGTAAAGGCACTTTTGTAAATATTGGCAATTACCGTTGGAATCATATCAATATGCATACCTAGGATAATTACCGCCATAATTAGATAAAAGAGTGCCATCATCGGTACTACGCTACTAGAAATGGTCGCAATACGTTTCACGCCACCAAAAATAATGGCGGCAGTTAATACCACTAAAACAAGGCCAACATACTCACCTTGCCAATCCCAAGCGTTTTTAGTTGCTTCTACGATTGAGTTTGCTTGTACTGAATTAAATGCAAAACCAAAGGTAAAAATAAGTGATACTGCAAACGCTACTGCTAAGCAACGTGATTTTAAACCTTGTGTAATATAGTAAGCGGGGCCACCACGGAAAGAGCCATCTTTATCTTGAATTTTGAATACCTGTGCTAAAGTAGATTCCGCAAAAGCACTCGACATGCCAATAAATGCCGTTACCCACATCCAAAATACAGCACCTTCACCACCTAGCGCAATAGCTGTTGCCACACCACTGATATTACCGACACCAACTCGGCTGGCTAACCCTGTTGCAAAAGCTTGGAATGGGGTTAAAGAATTACCTTCTGCAGCACGTCCGAACCACATTTCGCGTATACTTGTAGGGAAAAGACGTAGCTGTACTAAGCCTGTAGTAATGGTAAAAAATAGACCTACACCTAATAAAATAACAATGGTGATATTCCATAATGGCTCATCTAAATGTTCAACAACCCATGTTAAACCTTGCTCAATCCAGTTCCCAAATTCTGTCAGCATAAAAAACCTCGTTTAAAAAATCTATGTTCTGATTGTAAATAGACAAAATAAAAAATCCAGTTTTCTTAGAAAAAAACTGGACTTTTATCCTATAACATAAATTTTATTCAATTTTTTACTATTTTTTTAGATTAAATCTATTCACGTTTTAAAAATAACGCTGCAGCACCACGCACTCCACCAGAATCACCATGTTTTGCTTTTTTGATTGGTGGCACTTTCGCACTACGCATTAAATGAGGTGGCAATGCTTTTGGTAACGCTTCATAGAGATAATCAAAATTCGATAACCCCCCACCTAGCACAATCATATGTGGATCAAACGCAGTGATAATATTACCGATAGAAATAGCCGCTAACTCCACAAAAATGCGAACAAAATCAACCGCACTTTCCTCTTTCGCATAAAAACGATCGATAATGTCTTTGGCTGATAATTCTTCCCCTTTTAAATCACGGTACAACATTTCAAAACCGCGACCTGAAATATAAGTATCTAAACAGGCATGATTACCACAACCACATTGATAAATAGGGGCTTTATCCCAACCCAATAATTTTAAGGCATGATAATTTAATTGAAGATGACCTAACTCTCCTGCCATTCCCACTTGTCCTGAGTGAATTTTTCCATTAATCACAAAGCCACCACCAAAACCAGTGCCTAAAATCAGCCCTAATACAGAAGGATATTGGGTATTCTCTTCGTCCCAAGCTTCAGAAAGCGCAAAGCAATTTGCATCATTTTCAGCTCGCACTTCACGCCCGAGTATTTTCTCAAGATCGGTTAAAATAGGTTTATTATCTGCGACACGAATATTCGTCACTTCAGCAAGCCCAGTTGTCAAATTAACAAATCCTGGCAACCCAAGTCCTACCGTGCCTTTTTCACCAAAGTGGGCATCCGCACGTTCGACTAAAGTTTTAATCGCCTGTAACCAATCTTGATAATCTGTCTGTGGCGTTGGCACGCGCTCGGTATAAAGTTTTTCTAATTTTTCATTAAAAGCAGCCAATTCAATCTTTGTGCCACCAATATCAATACCGTAATACATATTGTCTCCTTAAAAGAGCGGTCAAAATTATTGAAATTTATAGGTTGTATTTTCCTTGAAATCAAAATGAAAATCCATGACAAAAATCATATTTTCTATAAGCAATAAAAAAGACCGGCTTTATCGCTAAAACCAGTCTTTGATGCTATTTATTGTTAAACAAGCCTTTCTTCTGTAAGAAACCAAAAATAATTAAATGAACAATCCATGCTGAAATTATCGCCACAAATAAATCGATTGGATAATGCATTCCAAGGCGTACACGGCTAATCAACATTAATACTCCCCAAATGGTCATGGCACCAATCAGTAATTCCGCTTTAAAAGAACGATTACCTAATAATTGGCTAAATCCAACGGCTAACATTAGCCAAGTGGCTGCAAAAATAGAATGTCCTGATGGGAAAGAATAACCTGTTTCATCTTCATAATGCGCTTTTAACCAGGCTGGTGTATCGGCTTGTGTAGAATAAAATTTATCAACTAATTTTGCACGCTCTGAACGATCTTGATGATAAAAAGCATCCGTAGTGCTTTCTGTTTTTTCTGCTAAATAGACGGTGAAAGGACGTGGCTCGGCAAAAACTGTTTTTAAACCTGTTTTAATCACTTGTGTGGATAATACCGACAGGCCCATTACAATCACGCCCATAATCCACTGTTTACGATTTTCAAAAAGAAAACGAAAAAGTAAAGCAAACACACCACAGGTAATTAAAGCATAAGGTACGCTACCCGTTTCGGTTAAAAGATAAAGCCAATAATCCCATTCCATTAATTGGTTGTTTCCATGCCAATGATAAGCAAACCCCCAAACAAAAAATGGTACAAGACAAAGGAATAACGTATATAATGACAGCCTTTTAAACATTGTTGCCTCTTGATAATAAAAATAAAGTGCACATTTTAGCAGAATAAAGTTGAAAAAGGATACGTTATGTCAAAAATCCAACTGGTTGCTCAAGCCAATTTGCCTACTGAATATGGCATATTTAAAATGGTCGGATTTGAATTTCCCGATACAAAAAAAGAACATGTCGCATTAGTAATGGGTGATATTTCAAACCAAGATGAGCCTGTGCTCGCCCGTATTCATTCGGAATGCTTGACTGGTGATGCATTACACAGTTTAAAATGTGATTGCGGTTTCCAGCTTGCAGCCGCATTACGTCAAATTAGCGAAGCGGGTCGAGGTGTGTTGATCTATCATCGTGAAGAAGGACGAGGTATTGGTCTAATTAATAAAATTCGTGCTTATTCATTACAAGATCAAGGCATGGACACCATTGAAGCCAACCTTGCATTAGGCTTTAAAGCTGATGAACGTAACTTTAATGTGTGTGCCGATATGTTTGAATTATTAGGTGTGAAGCAAGTTCGCTTGATGACAAACAACCCGCAAAAAGTAGAAACCATGAAAAAAGCGGGAATTAATATCGTAGAACGCGTACCATTAAATGTAGGTGAAAACCGTTACAATACGAAATATCTTGATACCAAAGCAAAAAAAATGGGCCATTATATTGTGCATAATAATGAAGAGCATTTAATGACTTGCCCACATTGCCAAGAAGAAGTGATTTAAATAAAAAAGCCATACAACTGTATGGCTTTTCTTTTATCAAAACAATTATTGATTAACGCCCCAATGACGAGTGTCTTTATCAAATTTCATGCCTGAATGAGATCCTTCCGAACCATTAAAATAAACGTCTTTATTTGCGCAAGCTGAAATTACTAATGCACCGATAACAATAAGAATTAATTTTTTCATTGTGTTTACCTTTTTAAAACTAAGTTGCCAAAATTGTATCACAATTTTCTCCGCTTTTTCCTGCTTAAATTAGTCCTTTTCTTGCAAAATTTATCTTTGACTTCTACAATACCGCTTCATTTTTAACTTGTAGTTCGCAAACCTCCTACATAAAAAAACTAGGTATCCTATGAATATTTCAAATCCTAATCACAATCGCAAAGCCCTTGTGATCTTCTCTGGTGGACAAGATTCCACAACCTGTTTAATTCAAGCTATTGCCGAATATGGCATGGAAAATGTCGAAACCGTCACCTTTCAATACGGCCAGCGCCATGCTATTGAATTAGAAAAAGCCCGTTGGATCGCCAAAGATCTCGGCGTAAAACAAACGTTGATTGATACGTCCGTCATCAAATCTATTACCCATAATGCCTTAATGGATGCCAATGCAGATATTGAGCAAAAAGACGGTGAATTACCTAATACCTTTGTGGATGGACGAAATGCGCTCTTCTTATTGTATGCGGCGATTTACGCAAAAGGACAAGGTATTAATGACATCATTACGGGTGTATGTGAAACAGATTTCAGCGGCTATCCCGATTGCCGTGATGTGTTTATCAAATCCATGAATGTCACCCTTAATTTAGCCATGGATTATCCGTTCAATTTAAAAACACCGTTAATGTATCTCACCAAAGCACAAACTTGGGCATTAGCTGATGAATTAGGTGCGTTAGATTATGTTCGTCAGCATACCCACACTTGCTATGAAGGTGTTGAAGGTGGCTGTGGGGAATGCCCAAGTTGTAAATTGAGAAATAAAGGCTTGCAGGAATATTTAGCAACAAAAGCAAAAGCTTAGTATCTCGATAACTCACTCCATAACAGATTAAATAGATTCAAATGAACCCCAAGTGCGGTCAAAATTCACGTCAAATTTTGACCGCACTTTTACTTGATATAGTATCCTTATCTTTTCTCATCTTTGATTTTATAAACGCGTCATTTTTTGATAAAATCACGCTAATTTTTTTATAAATAAGTAACTAATTTTAAAAATGACTACAAATTATTCTGCTCAAGAAATTACGGTTCTAAAAGATCTCGAACCGGTGCAAATTCGCCCCGGTATGTACACGGACACTACCCGTCCAAATCACCTAGCACAAGAAGTTATCGATAACAGTGTGGATGAAGCTCTTGCGGGTTTTGCCACCAAAGTTGAAGTGATTTTACACGCCGATCAATCGCTTGAAGTCATTGATAACGGCCGCGGGATGCCAGTGGATATCCATCCAACGGAAGGCGTTTCTGGTGTCGAAGTAATCTTAACGAAACTTCACGCTGGCGGTAAATTCTCAAATAAAAACTATGAATTTGCTGGTGGTTTACACGGGGTGGGGATTTCTGTCGTCAATGCACTTTCTGAACGCGTTGATATTCAAGTTAAACGTAACGGTGAAGTGTATAAAATTGCCTTTGAAAATGGCGCAAAAGTAGAAGAATTAGAAGTCATCGGGACTTGTGGCAGACGTACAACCGGCACCACCGTTCACTTCAAACCTAATCCAAAATATTTTGATAGCAAGAATTTTTCTGTCAGCCGTTTACGCCACTTATTACGTGCGAAAGCCGTACTTTGTTCTGGCTTAGAAATTAAATTTGTCGATAAAGTGAATAACACTGAAGATGTGTGGTGCTATCAAGATGGTTTATCCGATTACTTAACTGAAGCGGTAAATGGTTTTGAAACCTTGCCTGAAAAACCATTTGTCGGTGAATTTAAAGGCTCCACAGAAGCGGTAAGCTGGGCATTATTATGGTTACCTGAAGGTGGCGAGCTTATTGCTGAAAGCTATGTAAACTTGATTCCAACAGTCCAAGGCGGAACACACGTAAATGGTCTTCGCCAAGGCTTGCTCAATGCCATGACCGAATATTGCGAATTCCGCAATAAATTACCACGAGGGGTGAAATTAACAGCAGATGACATTTGGGATCGCTGTGCTTATATTCTTTCACTGAAAATGCAAGATGCTCAATTTGCCGGCCAAACGAAAGAACGCTTATCTTCTCGTCAAAGTGCGGTCTTTGTTGCGGGGGTTTTAAAAGATGCCTTCAGTTTATGGTTGAATCAAAATGTACAAGATGCGGATCGCTTAGCTGAAATGGCGATCAGTTCTGCACAACGTCGTTTAAATGCCGCTAAAAAAGTCGTACGTAAAAAATTAGTGAGTGGTCCTGCTCTACCTGGGAAATTAGCCGATTGTGCATCACAAAATTTAGAAAAAACCGAATTATTCTTAGTAGAAGGAGACTCTGCGGGCGGCTCAGCCAAACAGGCGCGTGATCGTGAATATCAAGCTATTTTGCCGTTACGTGGAAAAATCTTAAACACTTGGGAAGTCGCCAGTGATCAAGTGCTTGCCTCAACGGAAATTCATGATATTGCTGTGGCGCTTGGTATCGATCCTGATAATGAAGACTTATCCCAACTCCGTTACGGTAAAGTCTGTATTTTAGCCGATGCGGACTCTGATGGTTTGCATATTGCTACCCTACTCTGTGCACTCTTTTTACGTCACTTCCCGAAATTGGTTCAAGATGGGCATGTTTATGTGGCAATGCCACCACTCTATCGTATCGACTTAGGCAAAGAAGTGTTTTATGCCCTCGATGAAAGCGAAAAAGAAGCCATTTTAGAACGTTTAAAAGGTAAAAAAGGCACCTTAAACGTACAACGCTTCAAAGGTTTGGGTGAAATGGATCCGTCACAATTACGTGAAACCACCATGGATCCGAATACACGCCGTTTAGTTCAATTAACCTATGAGCTAGGTAAAGATCAAGGGGCTGAAACATTAGAATTAATGGATATGTTACTCGCCAAAAAACGAGCGGAAGATCGCAAAAATTGGTTGCAAACCAATGGAGATCAAGTGGATTTAGCTGTTTAATTATTTGAGGTTAATCATGAACGAACAACGTCGAGATTTTTTTAAGAATAGTGCACTAGGCCTAGCAACAATTACATTGGGTGCAGGTTTAAGCCTTGTTCCTTCTGCTAAAGCAGAGGAAAAGCCCTCTAATACGGCAACCACTGCGGTTGAAAATTTACCAGAAATTGAAGCTGAACTGACGCTTGCGCCCAATGTGCCAAAACCGATTGAACGTAATCACCCTGCAAAAGTCGTGGTAAAACTGACCGCACTTGAGCAAATTATGGATTTAATGGATGGTGTGCAATTTAAATTCTGGACATTAAACGGTAGCGTGCCTGCGCCATTCATTCGTGTACGTGAAGGCGATATGGTGGAAGTGCAACTTTCCAACTCAGCGAGTTCAATGATGCCGCACAGTATCGATTTCCATGCTGCCGCTGTGCCAATGGGCGGTGCTATCGCGAGTGAAACGCCACCAACACACACATCAACCTTCCAATTTAGGGCATTACGCTCTGGCATTTATTTATACCATTGTGGCAGTCAGCCTGTTGATATTCACCTTGCTAAAGGGATGTATGGTTTAGTTTTAGTTGAGCCAAAAGAAGGCTTACCAAAAGTGGATCGTGAATTTTACATTATGCAAAGTGAATTCTATACAAAAGGTGAATTTGGCGATCCTGGCTTGCAGCCGTTTAGTATGAAAAAAGCTATTGATGAGCGCCCAGAATATGTCCTCTTCAACGGCAAAGTCGGCGCAACTATGGATGAAAATGCCTTAAAAGCAAAAACTGGCGAAACAATTCGCCTATTTGTAGGAAATGCGGGGCCGAATTTATGCTCTTCTTTCCACTTAATCGGTGCGGTATTTGACAATGTGTATGTAGAAGGCGGCACACTTGTTAATCACAATGTTCAAACGACCTTGATTCCATCTGGCAGTGCCACCATGGTAGAAACTCGAATTGATGTACCGGGTACTTATGTCTTTATGGATCATTCCATTTTCCGCGCTGTAAACAAAGGCACAATGGGACATATTGTGGTTGAAGGCGAAAAAAATCCAAATATTTATTCCGGCAAATTAAAAGACGAAGCCTTTAAAGAAGCCAATCCACAAAAACCGCAACCTGTTCCTTATGAAATAGACAGTCATAAAGGAATAGATATGGGACATTCTCCTCACGAACATTCAGATACAAATTCTGGTGCAACAAGAAAATAGATAGAAAAATATGAGCAATATTAACTACGAAGGCATCGAGCAGATGCCTCTTCGCACCTTTACAGAAAAGGCTTACCTTAATTATTCAATGTACGTCATTATGGATCGTGCATTGCCTTTTATTGGCGATGGCTTAAAGCCTGTTCAACGTCGTATTGTCTATGCGATGTCTGAACTGGGTTTAAATGCCGCGGCAAAATTTAAAAAGTCCGCGCGTACCGTCGGTGATGTGTTAGGTAAATTCCACCCACACGGTGACTCTGCCTGTTATGAAGCCATGGTATTAATGGCTCAGCCCTTTTCTTACCGTTATCCTTTGGTAGATGGGCAAGGAAACTGGGGGGCACCAGATGATCCTAAATCATTCGCGGCAATGCGTTATACCGAATCTCGCTTATCCAAAATCGCTGAAATTCTATTATCTGAATTAGGGCAAGGCACTGTTGATTTCCAACCAAACTTTGATGGCACCTTAGAAGAACCACAATATTTGCCTGCACGTTTGCCTCATATTCTGTTGAATGGCACCACCGGGATTGCCGTTGGTATGGCAACAGATATTCCACCACACAATATTAATGAAGTAGCAGATGCAGCTGTCCTGTTATTAGATAATCCAAAAGCAGGATTAGATGATGTACTTAATATCATTCAAGGCCCTGATTTCCCAACGGAAGCGGAAATTATTTCTCCTAAAGATGATATTCGTAAAATGTATGAAACCGGCCGTGGTTCTATCAAAATGCGGGCAACATGGCATAAAGAAGACGGTGAAATCATCATTAGTGCACTTCCTCATCAATCTTCACCATCAAAAATCATTGCGCAAATTGCTGAGCAAATGACAGCAAAAAAATTGCCAATGGTGGAAGATATTCGTGATGAAGCAGATTACGAAAATCCTGTGCGTATTGTGCTTGTACCACGTTCAAATCGCGTTGACACAGATGCCTTGATGGCGCATTTATTTGCGACGACTGATCTTGAAAAAAGCTATCGTGTGAATATGAATATGATCGGGCTTGATCATAAACCAGCCGTAAAAGGCTTACTTCAAGTTCTCACTGAGTGGCTGACATTCCGTCGCACAACAGTAACACGTCGCTTACAGCATCGTTTAGATAAGGTACTCGCTCGTTTACATATTTTAGATGGTTTGATGATTGCCTTCCTCAATATTGACGAAGTGATTGAGATTATTCGTACTGAAGACGAACCTAAACAAGTTTTAATGGCTCGTTTTAACTTAAGTGATGAACAGGCAGAAGCCATTTTAAACTTACGTTTGCGCCATTTAGCCAAATTAGAAGAACATCAATTACAAGCTGAAAAAGATAAACTCGAAGAAGAGCGGTCAAATTTAGAGTTAATTTTAGGATCGGAACGTCGCTTAAATACCTTGATCAAAAAAGAAATTCAAGAAGACGCGAAAAAATACGCCAGCCCTAGAATGTCTCAATTAGTTGAACGTGAAGAAGCAAAAGCGATTTCTGAAAGTGAAATGACTCCGGCTGAACCTGTTACCGTCATCTTATCTGAAATGGGCTGGGTACGCTGTGCAAAAGGTCATGACATTGATCCGGCAGGATTAAGCTATAAAGCAGGCGATAAATATCTGGCGCACGCTTGTGGTAAAAGCAATCAACCCGTAATCTTTATTGATAGTACAGGTCGTAGCTACGCTTTAGATCCATTAAGCTTGCCTTCTGCGCGTTCACAAGGTGAACCGCTCACCGGTAAACTTACATTACCGGCAGGTGCGACGATTGAACAGGTTATTATGGAACCTGAAAAACAAGAATTATTGATGGCATCAGATGCAGGATATGGTTTTATTTGCAAATTTGAAGATTTAATTGCACGTAATAAAGCTGGAAAAGCCTTGATTTCTTTGCCAGAAAATGCGAAAGTCTTGAAACCTGAGACACTTTCCGAGTCGGCCTCACTTCTTGTGTCCCTCACTTCAGCGGGTCGAATGCTGATTTTTCCGGTACGGGATTTACCGGCATTATCAAAAGGGAAAGGCAACAAAATCATCAGTATTCCAGCAGCGAATGCAAAAGCGCGGTCAGAATTATTGGTGAAATTGTTCTTAATTTCAGAGCAAGCTAGCCTTGAGTTCCATTCCGGTAAACGAAAAATCACATTAAAACCGGAAGATCTGCAAAAATTCCGTGCGGAACGCGGCAGAAAAGGCTCCCAATTACCACGTGGATTACATAGCAATGTTGATATTGTGGTAGTTGAACCCGAACACAACTCATAAGAACTCTCGAAACCAAACTAAATAGGAGGATATTTCGTGAATATTGTTTTTGATACCTATCAAACGCTTGCTTTAGCAAGCTTTGTATTATTACTTGGTTATTTTCTAGTAAAACGTATTCGCGTTTTACAAGCATTCAACATCCCTGAGCCTGTTGTTGGTGGCTTTATTGTGGCTATTGCATTAACCATTTTATACAAAGTAAACGGCACCTCATTTACCTTTGAGGAAAGCTTAAAAACATCGATGATGTTAGTATTCTTCTCATCTGTCGGTTTAAGTGCAAACTTTGCCCGCTTAGTTAAAGGCGGAAAACCATTAGTTATCTTCCTACTTGTCGCTGCCCTTCTCATTGTTTTCCAAAATGCCATCGGTATTTTAGGTACTCAATTATTAGGCATTGATCCTGCTTACGGTTTACTTGCAGGTTCTGTTACCTTAACGGGTGGTCATGGTACAGGTGCAGCTTGGGCAGAAACATTCACTAAAGAATTTAACCTACCTGCTGCAACAGAAATTGCCATGGCATGTGCCACATTCGGTTTAGTCTTCGGTGGTATCTTAGGTGGTCCAGTATCTCGTTATTTATTAAATCGTCAAAAACAAGGGGAGAACCCAGAGAATGATGAAGTAGATGACGTACAAGAGGCATTTGAACACCCGACTTACAAACGTAAAATAAATGCGCGCTCAATCATTGAGACCATCGCAATGCTTTCTTTATGTTTACTCATCGGTCAATACTTAGATGGCTTAACAAAAGGTACACAAATGCAATTACCGACATTCGTATGGTGTTTGTTTACTGGGGTAATTATTCGTAACAGCTTAACCAATTTATTCAAATTCCAAGTGGCTGATTCAGCGATTGATGTATTAGGTAGTGTAGGTTTATCTATCTTCTTAGCCATCGCCTTAATGTCTCTCAAACTTTGGGAATTGGTAGGTCTTGCAGCAGATGTACTCATTATCTTAGCGGTTCAAGTTGCCTTCATGGCTTTCTTCGCCATCTACGTCACATACCGTATTATGGGTAAAGATTATGATGCGATTGTATTAAGTGCGGGTCACTGTGGTTTTGGTCTCGGTGCAACACCAACAGCCGTTGCTAACATGCAAGCGATTACTAGCCGTTTCGGACCTTCTCACAAAGCGTTCTTAATCGTACCAATGGTAGGGGCATTCTTTATCGACTTATTAAATAATGGTATTTTAAAAATGTTCTTAAACCTTGTTAAATACCTTCACTAATAAAATATAAAAAGAAAGGCTGACATTTTGTCAGCCTTTTTACTTTGCAAACCCATTATGCTAAATATTCTAAAAATTCCCCTACGGTGTGGAAAGATCCAAATACCAGCACAATGTCATTTTTATCTGCATTTTTAACCGCACTTTGCACACCTTCAACTACAGAATCTTCAGAAACACTTTTTGCTGATGGGTAAACTGATGTTAATTTTGCATGTAAGTCATCACCCGATTGACCACGGTAGCCGCCTAATGTGGCACAATGCCATTGTTCGATAATTGGCGTAAGTTGGGTAAACACCGACTCGGCATCTTTATCTTTTAACATACCGCAAACGGCAATAATACGCCCTGAAATTTGTGTTTTAAGTGCGGTCAATTTTTCGGCTAAATATTTTGCTGCATGAGGATTATGCCCAACATCGATGATCACTTTTGGCAACTGTGAATAAGATACATTCAAGCGTTCTGCCAATTTTTCTAATTGATTACCTTTTAATTGTTGGAAACGACCCACTAATTCCACTTCAATTAATGAACGTTTAATGGTATCGACAGAAATATCAAAAGGCAGCTGTTCAACAGCAGCCAAAGCTGTTGCCGCATTAGCTAATGGAATTTGGCAAAACGGCAGATTTTCTAACCGCACTTTATTGCTCTGCCACATCCAAGTTTGCTCATTGGCTTTAAACGACCAAGTGACATCTCGGCGTGAAACGTGGCAATGTAATTTCTCCGCTTGTTCTAACATAGGCTGCGGAACATTGGGTTCGCCAATCACAACCGGTTTATTCGCGCGGAAAATCCCCGCTTTTTCAAAACCAATTTCTTCGCGAGTTGAACCTAGAAAATCTGTATGATCAATATCAATACTGGTGATAACTGCCAGATCATTATCGACAATATTGGTTGCATCTAAGCGTCCACCAAGCCCTACTTCTAAAATGACGACATCAAGCTTCGCTTGTTTGAATAAATGCAAAGCTGATAAGGTGCTAAATTCAAAATAAGTGAGGGACTGCGTTTTATGCTTTTCGATGAAATCAAAAGAAACGGTATGCATTTCATCTGGCAAGTCTTGATTTTGAATACGAACACGTTCGTTATAACGCAATAAATGAGGTGAGGAATACACACCCACACGCAAACCGTGATTTAACAAAATGGTTTCAAGCAAACGACAAGTCGTGCCTTTGCCATTTGTCCCCCCCACCGTGATCACATAAGGTGCGGGATTCAAAAGGTCCAATTCTTCTGCCACGGATTTAATGCGTTCTAGCCCTAAATCAATCGCTTTAAAGTGACTGTTTTCCAAATAAGAAAGCCACTCAGTGAGTGGCGAAGTGGCTTTTAAATTCATTGTATTACTCATGTTCAACAACTTCTACTTCAACAAAAGGTGAAGGTTGATTGGTGAGTTTGCTTAAAAGGTTTCCAAGGGTTGAACGCATTTCTGAACGCTTCACGATCATATCAATCGCCCCTTTCTCGAGTAAGAATTCACTACGTTGGAAGCCTTCTGGTAATTTTTCACGTACAGTTTGTTCGATAACACGTGGGCCTGCAAAACCGATTAATGCTTTTGGTTCAGCAATATTCACATCACCTAACATCGCAAAACTTGCAGATACCCCACCTAATGTTGGGTCAGTTAATACAGAAATAAACGGTACGCCTTTTTCACGCATTTTTGCTAATACTGCACTAGTTTTTGCCATTTGCATTAAGGAGAAAAGTGCTTCTTGCATACGTGCACCACCACTTGCAGAGAAACAAACAAACGGACAGTTTAATTCAATGGCTTTTTCTGCCGCTTTTACAAATTTTGAACCCACAACAGAGCCCATTGAACCGCCCATAAAACTGAAGTTAGATGCGGCAACGACTACAGGCATATTGTAAAGTGTACCTGTCATTGTGATTAACGCATCTTTTTCGCCCGTTTCTTTTTGAGCTGCAGAAATACGATCTTTATATTTTTTTAAATCTTTAAATTTAAGAATATCTTTTGGTTCTAAATCAGCCGACAATTCTTGGCTTGAACCCTCATCTAATAAAGCTAAAAGGCGCTCACGAGCATCAATGCGCATATGATGGCCGCATTTTGGGCAAACATGTAAATTACGTTTTACTTCTTCGCCGTAAAGGACTTGTTCGCAAGAGGTACATTTTGTCCAAACCCCTTCTGGCACGTTTGCTTTACGTGATGTAGCGGAAGAGGTTCCTTTGCTAAAAATTTTATCAATCCAGCTCATTTTTTACCTTTTTTATTAACTAGAAAAGTTTGCGTATTTAATCATAATTTAGCGAAATTTGCTAGTCAGATGAGATTATCTTCTAAAAACAACGGCCCTAAATTTTTCTGTGGAATCGCAAATTTTTCAGGGTAAATGACATTTACTAAATATAAGCCTTCGGGTTTCGCTGTTGGAGCGGCTAATTTACGATCTTTTTGCTCTAACAACCATTTCATCCACTCAACAGGTTGATTGCCTGCGCCGACTTCTATCAAGCTTCCCACAATATTGCGTACCATATGATGCACAAAAGCATTGGCTTGAATATCCACAATAATGTACTGCCCTTTTCGCACCACATTTAAATGATGTACATTTCGCCAAGGGGTATTTGATTGACACTGTGCCGCACGAAAAGAGGAAAAATCATTTTCGCCCAATAAAAACTGCCCCGCTTGGTGCATTTTCTTTTCATCTAAATCTAAATGGCAATGGGTAATTCCTTCCGGCAAAATGGCTGAACGCAATTTATTACAATATAAAATATAACGATAACGACGAGCTGTTGCCGAAAAACGGGCATGAAATTCATCATTCACCACCTTTGCCCAACTCACAGAAATATCATCAGGCAAATTCGCATTGGTACCAAATGCCCAAGCTTTTTCAGGACGAACTGCTGTGGTTTCAAAATGCACGACTTGCCCCGTGCCATGCACACCAGAGTCTGTTCTACCCGCACAAAACACTTCAATTTTTTCATTTGCCACGAAAGATAACGCTTTTTCTAATTCTTCTTGTACGCTACGCACTTTCTCTTGTCGCTGCCAGCCACAATACTGTTTTCCGTTATATTCAATGCCTAAGGCTATCTTCATTGGAAAATACTCCTAAAACGATTTCAAATTTGACCGCTCTTTGCCCGAAAAGAAAAAACACCAATAACTCATCATTATTGGTGTTCTTATCACAAGCTAAAAATTAAGCACGTTTGAAGTCAATGTGAACCAATTTTGGTTTGAATGGGTGACGTTGCATTGCTTGAACTTTCACTGCAACTTCTTTACCTTCAACCACTAAAGTGATTACATCGCTATAGAAAGAATCGTGAACTTGTGCGTTGTTTAATTCATCGTGATTTAAGATGATTGAAACAGGTGCTTCGCTGCCACCATAAATGATTGCAGGGATTTGACCGTTGTGACGCAGGCGGCGGCTCGCACCCTTACCTTGCGCTTGACGAACTTCAGCGTTAAATTTAAATGCCATTTTAATGTTCTCTTGATTAAAAGTTTAAAATAAAAAATTGCAGGCGACCCAGCAACTTTCCTAAATTTGCTCAAAGACAAACTTTGAGAGCGACGGATTATAAAATATTCAGCCCCACAATGCAAATTTACGCAGCAAATTTTTTCTAGGCTTTTCAGGGCAAAGCGATTAAAATAAGCCCCAATTTTTAATTAATTTTAACTAACTGATTGTAAGTGGGTTTCAAATGGAATTTCTTATCAGCTTTTTTACCGATTACGGTTATTGGGCGGTGCTATTTGTTCTTATTATTTGTGGCTTTGGTGTACCCATTCCAGAAGATATCACGCTCGTATCCGGTGGCGTAATTGCTGGTCTTTATCCTGAAAGTGTAAACTCCCATTTAATGTTATTAGTCAGTATGATCGGCGTACTTGCTGGTGACTCTTGTATGTATTGGCTTGGTCGCATTTACGGCACCCGAATTCTTCGTTTCCGCCCAATGCGCAAAGTGCTTACCTTACAACGCTTAAAAATGGTGCGTGAAAAATTTGCCCAATACGGCAACCGTGTTTTATTTGTGGCTCGTTTCCTTCCTGGATTACGCGCACCAATTTATATGGTTTCAGGCATTACCCGCCGCGTCAGTTACACACGCTTTGTATTAATTGATTTCTGTGCTGCCATTATTTCCGTACCAATTTGGGTTTATCTTGGCGAATTAGGTGCTAAAAACTTAGATTGGTTACACGAACAAATTCAAAAAGGTCAGCTTATAATTTATATCCTTGTTGGCGCATTAGCGGTTTTCTTATTCTGGAAATGGAAAAAATCGAAGAAATCTAAAGTTAACTAATCTCATACAATCCAATAAAAAGTGCGGTAAAAAACAACATTGTTTTCTACTGCACTTTTTTATTCTCATTAAGCTTTAGCTGCTAAATATCGCTCCACCGTATCCACAATCGCTTGTGTTTGCGGATCGATTTCGATATTTACTAAATCGCCAATTTGGCGCTTGCCGATCAAGGTTCTGTGTAAAGTTTCAGGAATTAAATTCACGCAGAATTCATCACCTTTCACTTCACCGATGGTAAGGCTTATGCCGTCAATCGCTATAAATCCTTTGGTGAGTATATATTTCATCACATCTTTGTTAGGTAATTTAAACCAAACCTGACGATTGTTTTCGCTTTCGATAATTTGTGAAACACTTGCGGTACAATAAACGTGGCCAGATAAAATATGCCCACCTATTTCTGCGCCCATTTGCATTGCACGTTCGATATTCACAAAATCCCCTGCTTTTAAGTTGCCAAGATTGGTGATGCGCAAGGTTTCCTGCATTAAGTCAAAGCTTACAAGATCATCATGAATTTCAGTCACTGTTAAGCACACGCCGTTATTCGCCACTGATGCACCGACATCTAAGCCTTTTCTCATTTCAGCTGGTAATTTTACGATCTGTGTTCTAAAATTATCGCTATCTTTAATTGCATGAATTTGGGCGATGCCCTGTACAATACCTGTAAACATTATTATTCCTTCATTAAAAATTTTTCCAATATTATAGCAAAATTTATGAATTCTCGTCTTTTTTCTCAATACCGTATTGATATTCAAAAACTTATCCGAATTGCAACACCTATCGGGCTTGCCCAGTTAGCACAAACAGGCATGGGTACCGTGGATGTGATTATGGCGGGGCGTGTGAGCTCGGCTGATGTAGGCGGTGTCGGTATTGGTGCCTCCATTTGGCTACCTTTGGTACTTTTCGGGCAGGGATTATTACTCGCCTTACCTCCAACAATTTCCTATTTAAACGGCTCAGGGCAGCGCCATCGCATTGCTCACCAAGTGAGACAAGGCCTTTGGATTTCATTTTTAGTGATGATTCCCCTTGCACTCATCATCTATCATAATGATTTCATATTACAGTTTATGAATATGGATGCCCATATGGCAGATGTGACGATGAATTATTTGCGTGCGATGGTGTGGGGATTACCTGCCTATTTATTGCTGATTAATTTCCGCTGTTTGAATGATGGTATTGCTAAGACCAAACCTGCAATGGTGATTACCTTCATGGGGTTAATGCTGAATATTCCGCTGAATTATATGTTTATTTACGGCAAATTTGGTGCACCTGCATTGGGTGGTGTCGGTTGTGGTGTGGCAACGGCTATTGTCAACTGGGCGATGGCAATCTTGATGATTACCTATTCTGCCAAAAACTATAACGAACGTAGTTTGAAAGTCTTTGAAAAGATTATTGAAAAGCCAGACATCAAAACACTGAAAAAATTGACCGCACTTGGCTTGCCGATCGCGATTGCACTATGTAGTGAAGTGTCACTATTTGCCTTGAGTAGTTTATTACTTTCCCCATTAGGCGCAGATGTGGTCGCGAGTCATCAAATTGCCTTAAACACCAGTGCCGTAGCCTTTATGTTCCCCATGTCTATTGCGATGGCGGCAACCATTTTAGTGGCGCAAGAGCTCGGTAATCACGCACCACAAAAAGCCAAAATCATGGCTCACGCCGCTATTATTCTTGGCTTGATCGCGGCAAGTGTATTGGCGTTGGTGATTTGGGTATTTAGTGCAGAAATCGCCGCATTAATTGTAGGCGATAATGCCACCGTTATTGCCCTTTCAGGCAGCTTATTAGCGATGGCGGCGATTTATCAATTTTCAGACTCAGTGCAAGTCGTTGTGAGCGGTATTTTACGTGGCTATAAAGACACTAAAATTATCCTTTATATCACGTTACTTGCTTATTGGGGCGTAGGTATCCCTGTTGGTTATATTCTTTCCCGCACGGATTGGATTATTCCAAGCATCGGCGCAAAAGGTTTCTGGGTAGCATTTATCATTGCCTTAACCATTGCCGCTGCTTTACTCTTTATGCGTATGCGAAAAATCCAATCACAACCTGATGAAGCCATTATTCAACAGTTAGAAAGATTGAAATAGTTAAAATAAAAAGTGCGGTCAATTTTGACCGCACTTTTGTCTTTTACATCACCACCACATCGAACTGTTCTTGGTTGTAGTACAGCTCTGTTTTAACTTGAACCTGTTTGCTGATGAACATTTCGATCTCTGGCAATAAACCGTGCGATTCTTCTTTGATTAAGTAATCCGCTACGGCTGGAGAGGCATAAACCACAAATTGTTCACTCGAGAATAAGTGGTTGACGCGAATGATCTCACGCATAATTTCATAACATACCGTTTCGACGGTTTTCACGCGTCCACGACCTTGACAAGTTGGGCATTCATCACACAAAACGTGCTCTAAACTTTCGCGAGTGCGTTTACGCGTCATTTCCACTAAACCAAGTTGAGTAAAACCATTTACATTCGTTTTTACTCGATCTTTTGATAGGGCTTCTTCCAAGGATTCAATCACTCGATTGCGATGATCATCGGTTTGCATATCAATAAAATCAATAATGATAATACCGCCTAAATTACGCAGTTGTAACTGCTGAGCAATGGCTTTAGTGGCTTCAATATTGGTGTTAAAAATCGTTTCATCTAAATTTCGATGGCCAACGAAAGCGCCTGTATTGATATCAATGGTCGTCATGGCTTCAGTTTGCTCAATAATGAGATAGCCGCCCGATTTTAAATTCACGCGTTTTTCAAGTGCATTTTGAATGCCTCGTTCTACGCCGTAAATATCAAAAATCGGCTGACTGCCTGTATAAAGCATTAATTTTTCACTTAACTCAGGCATAAATTCATCGGTAAATTCTTTCACTTCGTTAAAACAAAGTTTGGAATCGATATGAATTTTCTCTAAATTAGCACCGATAAAATCACGTAAAATACGCTGTGGTAATGCAGGCTCGCCATAAATTTTAGAACGGGTTGGATATTTGCCTTTACGCTCAAGCACTTTACGCCATAAACGTTTTAAAAATTCTGCATCTTGGCGTAATTCTTCTTCCGTTGCCCCTTCGGTGGCAGTACGAATAATAAAGCCGCCTAACTCATCACAAAAAGGCTCAACTAACGCTTTTAATCTTGCGCGTTCTTCTTCGCTTTCAATACGTTGCGATACACCAACATGGCTATTTTCTGGCATAAAGACGAGATAACGAGAAGGTAATGTAATATCCGTGGTTAATCTTGCGCCTTTGGTACCCAAAGGATCTTTTACCACTTGTACTACGATATCCTGTCCTTCGCGTACGAGTTCAGAAATGCTTTTTGCTCGGAATTGCTTTTGCTCGTTCACATCCACACATTCGGTATGTGAAACAATATCGGAAGCGTGTAAAAATGCGGCTTTTTCTAAACCGATATCCACAAATGCGGACTGCATCCCCGGTAAAACACGGGTTACTAGCCCTTTATAGATATTCCCCACGATACCACGTTTGGCTTGACGTTCAATATGAACTTCTTTTAAAACGCCCGTTTCCACCAACGCAACGCGGGTTTCATTGGGCGTAACATTCATTAATAATTCAACAGAATTCATTTTTTCGACCTTAGTTTTAATAATATAAGTCTATCGAAAAGGAAAATAGAATAATAGACCCAAATAAGGTAAAATGTGACCTTTCTCAAATTTTCATGACTTTTTTTGGGGTAGTTAATGTTTGGTTTAGACCCAACACTTATTACTTTTAGTATTTATATTTTCGGCATGATTTTAATCGGTGTCCTTGCTTATTATTACACAAACAACTTATCCGATTACATTTTAGGTGGCCGTAAACTCGGAAGTTTTGTGACAGCCATGTCTGCTGGCGCATCTGATATGTCAGGCTGGCTATTAATGGGCTTGCCAGGTGCAGTATATGTATCCGGTTTAGTAGAAGGTTGGATCGCCATTGGTTTAATCTTCGGGGCTTATTTTAACTGGCTACTCGTGGCTGGTCGTTTACGGATCTATACCGAATTTAACAACAATGCGCTCACATTACCGGAATATTTCCACCATCGCTTTGGCACATCACATAATCTCTTAAAAATTGTGTCTGCGACAATCATCTTGGCATTCTTCACTATTTATTGTGCTTCAGGTGTGGTTGCGGGTGCTAAATTATTCCAAAACCTATTTTCTGTCGAATACTCTACGGCGATTTGGTACGGTGCATTAGCGACGATTATTTATACCTTTATCGGTGGATTTTTAGCGGTGAGTTGGACTGATACCATTCAAGCTACTTTGATGATTTTTGCCTTAATTTTAACGCCACTCTTCATCTTTTTAAGCTTGGGCGATACATCACAATTTACTGAAGTACTCCATCAAGCTGAAATTGCTGCAAGTAAAGACCTCACCGATTTATTCACGGCAACCACACCATTAGGTTTATTAAGTTTAGCCGCTTGGGGGTTAGGTTATTTCGGCCAACCACATATTCTTGCTCGTTTTATGGCGGCTTATTCGGTGAAATCGTTAATCAAAGCACGCCGTATTAGTATGACGTGGATGGTGATTTGCTTAGTAGGTGCAATTAGTATCGGTTTCTTCGGTATCCCTTATTTCTTTGCGAATCCGGGTGTTGCAAGCGTAGTAAATAATGAACCGGAACAAGTATTTATTGAACTGGCTAAATTGCTCTTTAATCCATGGATTGCCGGTATTCTACTGTCTGCAATTTTAGCGGCTGTGATGAGTACACTTTCTGCACAATTATTAATTTCTTCAAGCTCTATCACTGAAGATTTTTATAAAGGTTTTATTCGTCCAAAAGCGTCAGAAAAAGAATTAGTATGGTTAGGCCGCGCGATGGTTTTAGTTATTGCCGCTATCGCCATTTGGATTGCTCAAGATGAAAAAAGCAAAGTATTAAAACTCGTTGAATTTGCGTGGGCAGGATTTGGTTCAGCATTTGGTCCTGTGGTGCTTTTCTCCTTATTCTGGAAACGTATGACTTCATCAGCGGCGATGGCGGGCATGGTTGTTGGCGCAGTGGTTGTCTTTGCTTGGAAATCCGTGATTCCTCAAACCAGTGAATGGTTTAATGTGTATGAGATGATCCCAGGATTCATCCTTGCTAGCCTGGCAATTATTGTGGTTTCTCTCCTTTCTGCCGAACCAGAAAATGAAGTTAAAGAAACCTTTGAGAAAGCCGAAAAAGCCTATAAGGAAGCAAAATAATGATTGATTTTCGTCCTTTTTATCAGCAAATTGCCACCGCCAATTTATCTGCTTGGCTAGAAACGTTGCCTTTGCAGTTAAAAGAATGGGAAAAACAAACCCATGGTGATTATGCAAAATGGTCAAAAATCGTAGATTTTCTCCCTGATTTGCAGGCAGATACTATTGATTTAAAAAATGCCGTGAAATCTGACCGCACTTCCCCACTTTCGGAAGGCGAAAAACAACGTATTATTCATCATTTGAAGCAATTGATGCCGTGGCGAAAAGGGCCTTATCATTTATTTGATATTCACGTGGATTGTGAATGGCGTTCTGATTTCAAATGGGATCGTGTTTTGCCTCATCTTGCACCATTAAAAGATCGTACTATTTTAGATGTAGGCTGTGGTAGTGGCTACCATATGTGGCGCATGGTTGGTGAAGGTGCAAAAATGGTGGTGGGTATAGATCCAACCGAACTTTTCCTTTGCCAATTTGAAGCCGTTCGAAAACTATTAAACAACGATCGTCGAGCCAACTTAATTCCATTAGGCATTGAAGAAATGCAACCACTTGCCGCATTTGATACCGTATTCTCAATGGGTGTGCTTTATCATCGTAAATCACCGCTCGATCACCTCACACAGCTAAAAAATCAATTAGTAAAAGGTGGCGAACTCGTCTTAGAAACCTTAGTAGTGGATGGCGATGTCAATACGGTATTAGTACCTTCAGATCGCTATGCAAAAATGAAGAACGTATATTTTATTCCTTCTGTTGCTGCGCTCATTAATTGGTTGGAAAAAGTCGGCTTTACTAATGTGCGTTGTGTGGATGTCGCCACCACAACATTAGAAGAACAGCGTAAAACTGATTGGTTAGAAAATGAAAGTTTGATTGATTTCTTAGATCCAAACGATCACAGTAAAACCATCGAAGGCTATCAGGCCCCAACTCGCGCTGTGATTTTAGCCAATAAATAATTGCTTAAATAAAAAGAAGTTTAATCTATTTGAAACCTCTATAGATAATAATTTTGTTAAATATACATAAAAATGATATGTTAATATAAAATACACAAATAAATAAAAGTAAAAGACACAAAAATATAATAAAGATAAAACAATTTAACCTAAAAATCTTTTCTAAACAAGTTGATATACCTTATCAAATACTACACTCTTAGTGACTGTAAGGCGAATGCCGAATCTTTAATGATATTACATTGATGAGTGATATTTATATCAATTCGTTAGTTAGTAATAATGGAAAATGTTTATAAGTAATACAAAAATACTTGATTTAACCAAATTCTAATAAGTTATTAATTACTTATCTTCATAATAACTTAACCCAAAGTAAAATAAATCTTGCTATTTCAGTCATTGCTAAAGAAAAAATGAAAAAACCACTTTTAGATAAAATAACTCAGCTAGTTGAAGTTGATAAGAAAATATCATTTAATTCTCAAAACCCTAATATTTATCGTCAACGAGCTTTATTATTACAGGAATTAGGTTGTAATTTTCTTGCTATGGACGACAATCGCATTTGTGCTTTATTGGAGAATAGAGAAGATATTGAATATTATAATCATCAATATCAATCTTTACTAACTGAAGAACAGTTTATAAAAAAATTTCAACAAGAAAATCATACTCATTATTATGAATTCTTATCCTATATTATTATGGCAGAAAAATTTCTATCAGCTGAGAAAATAGATCCTGTTCACTTTGACTTACTTGCTGGAAATTTACTTTGTCTTGGATTATTAAATTTATCATTACGTTGTAGTAATGATGCGATTAAATATCTCAAAAATTATCCAAAAGAACTCTCATCAGCATATTTAAACAAGGCATTATTATTAAATCTTGTTGGTGAATATAACGAAGGATGGAAATTATATGAGCATCGCTGGGAAACTAATTATGAATCCTTTGCCAATTCTCTACTTTCATCTTTCCCTAAATGGAATGGAGAGCAGTTAAAAAATAAAGATATTTTGCTAATCCGCTCGGAACAAGGCATTGGTGATAACATTCAATTTGTTCGCTATGCGATCTATCTAAAACATCAAGGTATAAATGTTTTAGTTTGGAATAATACATACATTGATGATTTTCTTTCCTTTAATCTTACTAGATATGGTATTCCAACAGTTAAACATGGGGATATGGTAAACTTTACTTATTGGGTCCCAATGATGAGTTTACCCTATTTCTGCGGTACTACATTGCAAAATATTCCGTTAAAAGATGCTTATTTAACAACATCTCCTGAATCAATAGAAAAATGGAAATCATACTTTCCAGTCACATTTAAAAGAAAAATAGGAGTCGTATGGCAAGGGGGACGAGGAGCACCTAATGATAAAATTCGTAGTATTCCATTAGAAATTTTCTCAAAGCTTTTTTCTGTTGACGCCGAATTTCATGTTTTGCAAAAAGATGTTAATGAGAAAGAAGTTAATTACCTTGCTAAATATAAAAATGTTCATCTTTGGCATTCTAAATTAGAAACTTTTTTTGATACAGCAGCTATCGCAAGCCAATTAGATTTAATTATTTGCGTAGATACTTCTGTTGCTCATCTTACCGCAGCACTGGGAATGCCAACATGGATTTTGATTAACTATAAACCAGATTTCCGTTGGCTGCTTTATCGAAATGATAGTGTTTGGTATAACAGTGTCAAATTATTCCGGCAAAATTTAAATTATGACTGGGAAAGTGTAGTACAAAATGTCATTTTTGCTTTAAATGAATTTATTACAGGTAAAAAATAATGAAGAAACTCATTCTTGTTGCATTAAATGATAATGATGATATTTGGTTTAATTGTTTTATCCCATTTACTATTACGCTTAAAAATACAAACTATGATGGAGAAATTGGCGTTATCTCTTATAACTTATCAGATAATAAAAAAGAAATACTAATTAAGAATCAAATACAGGTGTTTGAAGCCTTTAATATATGCCATAATTTATTACTAGATCGATTTATTTCAACATCAAAAATTGCAAAACACTATGACATTGTTGCTTTATATGATGTAGATATTTGGTTTCCTAAACACGATTTAACCTTATTTGAACAAATTCAAGACCCCTCATTATTGTATTGTTGTTATGACGTAATTATTCCGCCTTTTATATTAAGCTGCGTAAAAGATAAAACTGAGGTTAAAAGTAAATTAGATAATTTACTAACTAAACAAAATTATTATTGGCAAGCAGGACTTACCGTTGCACATCGTCAAGCTTGGATAAAGTATAGAGAATATATTCTTAACTATCTAAATAAAGGAAACTATCAGTTGGAATATGGTATTGATGCAACAATATTAAATTTATATTCAGCTGAAATAAATAATGTCTCTCTTCTAAATAAGAAATACAACTGCTTGCCGTTTTGGGGAATTAATATTGATAAAGTTAATTTCTTTCCACTTCGTGTTGATAATGAAGAAATTGAAGGTATTCATATTACTCGCTACCACAGAGAGACAAGCGATTTTTCATTCTTAAAAACAAACATCGACTTATATCTAGAAAAAGGAGAAAATTTCTTACCAGAGAAATCATCACTATATCATTATCAAAACTGTAATAATTTATTTCATAATATAAATAATAAACATGGTAATCCATTCTATTGTAATGAAATATTCTGTCATTCTTTTTCATATCAATGGCTCAATGAAAACTTGTTAACTATTGATGCTATTGATACTTTTGAAATGAAGTTGACATATACAGGGAAAGATCCTTGTCAAATAGCAATTGGTTATCAAGCTATTTTAAATAAACATCAGCCTGTTAAATTTAAAGTTTATCTAAATGGAAGAGACATTATGGCATTAAAAGACACAATGCTTCCTATTACAATTAATTTGAATGATGAATTAATAATACAATCTCTACATCTTAGAGAAGATTTTGGCATTAGGATTTTGTTAAGCCAAGTCAACTTTCCAAACTAACTAAATAAACTTATATAAGCAGCAATAGGCTTTAATAGCAATTATTAGTTTATCTCAATAACCACTGGGGAAATTAGCTATATCTTAGATTTAGAAAAGGTAAAAATGAAATAAAAATCTCTCTTTTACTAAGAAAAACATTTATATTTTATGTGATTTTAATAAATCTTAGGCCTTTATGTATTTGTTACATAATACCATTTTGACCGCTCTTTGCTTTTCTATTTAAGGCTGTTACTCTAAGCAATGATAAAGATAAATGTACTAGGAAATGACATGGTAAGCGAAAATTTTTCAAATTTTGATGCTTTTTTAGCATGTAAAAATTTATCAAAGACAGAGTTATTGAACAAAGTACTAAATTCTAATTCGGTTTTTCAATATGAAGCCGCCCGAAAACTACAATTTTTTCAGTATAATGAAATTAGAGATATAATTAAGGATATTCTTTTAGCCAGTCGATATAGCCGACACAGAGAAATTGCAGTTTTTATCTTGGGGCAAATACAGGTACAGCTTAATGATGTTGAACTAAATGAGATTTTATCTATATTAGTTTATTCTATTTGTCATGATAAAAGTATAAGTGTAAAGTCATCAGCAATATTTTCCTTGGGGCATCTATTTCGACATTATAATTTAGGAGAAAAAGCGTTTTACGAAATAGAAAAGGATATTAACTTAATTTGGGATATAAACAGATATTCTATCATTTTAGCTGTTGCATTTAGTTCTGCATACTTCCCCCACAGAAACTATATAAAAAAACACCTAATAAAAAACTTAAATAGCAAAAAATCAAAAGTTATTTCATGGATTTTATATTCATTAAGAGAAAAACACTATAAATCAAAATCAATTGAGCTATTATTAATTAACAGACTAAATCAAACCAATATAAATCCTTACATATATAATGAGATAATTGCATTCTTGATTTCAATTAACTCTGTGAAAGTTATACCTTATATTGAAAACATGCTATTAACTCAAAATAGAGTTGACAATGAAATTTATCTAGCACTTAAAAATAATTCATCAAAAAATCTTACAAAATTAAGAAAAATGATGCTAGAAAAATTTGAATAATCATTAATTAGTTGTGACCTCAACAAACTATCAAAATTACGAATAGCATTTACATTAAAACGATGAGTAAAGCAGGATTTATCCTACTTTGACCTGATTAGATAATTTAGAGAACAATTATGAATGACGATTTAACAAAACTTTTTTTAAAATATCAAGATCACCCAACTTTTTTCAGTTACTCGCCTATTACTTCTGTACATGATTTAGGATGCATGGGGGAAACATTATTAAACTTAGCAGTTAACTCTCAAAATAAAAAAGATGTTATCTTATTAATAGAAAATGGCGCAAACGTGAATCAACAAGGTGAGCTGAACTTTACTCCGATTCAAAATGCCTGTTTTTATGGAAATCTTGATATTATTGAAGTTCTTTTAGAGAATGGCGCCAAGCCAAACATAAAAAATGAATTCGGATATGATGCGTACCATTATGCAACAGAAGAACATCATGATAAAAAAAGATCTAAGGAAATAATGAGCTTACTAAAAAGTTATAAATATTATAGATAGCATTAAACTCAATATTAAACGGAGACTGTCCCAAATACCTAGGACTGTCTCTTCTATTTTAAGGCAATATGTACCGTAATCTCTTCGCGATCGTGATACAAATGCTTCGCCTGAATATCAAATTCCAGTTCTTTTTCTGCCAACATCACTGCAAGATTTTCTAGGCACAACATCACTTCTTGATAGCGTTTTTTCATTGGTAATTTCAAATTGAAAATAGTTTCTCGGCACCAGCCGTTAATCAACCATTTTCCAATTAAATTCGCAATTCGACTTGGTTGCTCCACCATATCACACACAAGCCAATCAATATGCTTACGTTTTGGTGGTTGGAATTTAAATCCATCTTCCGGACAGTGCTCAATTCTGCCGGTATCATGCAAACTTGCCGCCATTTTGCCGTGATCAACTGCATACACAAATAAACCACGTTTCACTAATTGATAGGTCCAGCCGCCAGGGCATGCACCGAGATCAACGCCCACCATATTTTCATTTAAGCGTTTACTTTCTTCATTTCGAGGAATAAAGGTTAAAATCGCTTCTTCCAATTTTAAAGTTGAACGGCTTGGCGCATCGGCTGGGAATTTCAAACGTGGTATCCCCATAAAATGGGTAGAGTTATTGCCAAGATAGGAATACCCTACATAGCAGCAATTCGGCTGAGTGAAAAAACAATGTAAAATCTGACCGCGCTTTGCATTCGGCTTACCTTGTAACCAACCTTGTTTTTTCAACGCTTGGCGTAACGGCACGGTAAATTTTCGGCAAAATGTCGAAAGCTCTTTGGCTTCATTGGTATCTGCTGTTTCGACAAATAGCTCTACCGCTTGCTTAAGATTAATATCTTCTGCAATGCGTTTATATTGAGCCAGAATTGGCGAGATACGATCTTGAGGATCGAGATTCTCTAAGAAATCTGACACAACGATCATTTGACGCGCAAAAATCAAGCGATTAAAAGGGATTTCTCGCGCTAAACGATCCGCATCACCCGGTTGATAACATTCAAAAATGACATAGCCGCTGTTTTCTACTACGCGAGCAAAACCAAATACACCACGCTCAGAGGCTCGGTCGGTAATTTCTGCAGCGACTTCTTTTTCAAAGCCAATTCGACAATATAAGGCTAATTTATTCATGTTTTCCTAATTTAATTGAATCTTTAATCCATTTTCTAAAGGCTTGAATTTGTTCATCATCTAAACGATCTAAATGATTGACCACATAGAATGATTTTGGATCCCGCAATTCGGCTGGTAACACAATTTGCAAATGACCGTTTTCAATTTCTTGCTGAGCCAAAATACGATTAGCTAACGCAATACCCTGCCCATGAACGGCCGCTTGCAATGCCATAAAGGTGTGGCTAAATAACGGGCCTTGCTGAATATTTAAATCATCTAATTTGAGATAATCCGCCATCGCTTGCCAGTTATCTCGGGTATGCGTGTGAATCAGCGTATGCTTTTTCAAATCATTAGGGTAACTTACTGGTATTTTCTCAAGCAATGAAGGCGCGGCCAAAATCACGAGGTTTTCTTCGCCCAAACGATCGACCTGTAAATTTTCCCAATCACCTTTTCCATAATAAATGGCAATATCAATTTCTTTATTCAATAAACCTTCATCTTGATCGACGCCCTTCAAGCGTACTTCAATTTCAGGATGTTGCTTATTAAAATCACTCAAATGAGGCACAAGCCATTGAATACCAAAGGTTTGTGGCACGCTAATTGCCAAATGTGGTTCAGCTTTAAGCGTTAATAAACGTTCAGTCGCTTCATTTAATTTTCGTAAAACTTTATTAATATCAACAAAGTAGGCTTTCCCAAATTCAGTCAATTCGAGCGAACGATTTTTACGTATAAAAAGATCGACACCTAAAAAATCTTCTAATAATTTTATTTGATGGCTCACTGCAGCCTGTGTCACAAAAAGCTCATCCGCTGCTTTTGTGAAGCTTAAATGTCGTGCAGCAGACTCGAAAGACTTCAATGAATTAAGGGGAGGCAAACGTTTATACATAATTCTTCCCAATGGCTAATTTTTAGTTTATAATGGTTAAGATTTATATCGGATTAGTTTTTTTAATGCATCAAATAAAAAAACATCATTTGTCCTTTCATGACCTTCTACCTACAATACCCCCATACTTAATGATTGGTAATTCCTTACAAGTTAATGAGTTTCAGACTTAAGTATGATGTTGTGTTTGCATATAGTTCGGTTCTCCGAACTGGAGTAACAATTAAGTTACTCATTTACTTCCTGTATATATTAAACCATTCTGGTTAAGCGCTGCTCATTTCGAGCGGCGTTTTTTTATTCCTGTCATTCTAGCATAAGCAAAATTTTATTTCCTAACCGAGTTCACAAATTTGAAAATCCACACAAAATTTTTGAAAAATCACAATATTTTTACGCTTAAATGTTTTCATGCTCCCCATTATGGTGTAGATTAATCAGCATTTTCATTCATAATTTATTTATACAAAAACGTATTAAGGAAGCAAAATGAAAGACTTAGACTGGAACAACCTTGGATTTAGTTATATCAAAACAGATTACCGTTTCATCGCACATTGGAAAGATGGAAAATGGGATGAAGGTAAACTGACCACTGATAATATGCTACATATCCACGAAGGCTCAACTGCAATTCACTACGGTCAACAATGCTTTGAAGGCTTAAAAGCCTATCGTTGTAAAGACGGTTCAATCAACTTATTCCGTCCAGATCAAAATGCAAAACGCATGCAACACACATCTGATCGCTTATTAATGCCACGAGTACCAACCGAATTATTTATCCGCGCTTGTAAAGAAGTGGTGAAAGCAAACCAAGAATGGTTAGGCCCTTACGGTTCTGGTGCAACGTTATATTTACGTCCTTTCCTATTTGGTACTGGTGAAAATATCGGTGTGAAAACTGCACCTGAATTTATTTTCTCTGTGTTCTGCTGCCCTGTTGGCGCATACTTCAAAGGTGGCTTAGCACCATCTAACTTCATTACTACTGATTACGACCGTGCAGCCCCTATGGGTACGGGTGGCGTAAAAGTGGGTGGTAACTATGCTGCAAGCTTACTTCCACATGAATTAGCGGCAGAAGCTGGCACACCAGAGCGTAAATTTGCAGATGCGATTTATCTTGATCCAAAAACTCACACGAAAATTGAAGAAGTGGGTGCGGCAAACTTCTTTGGTATTACCAAGGATAATAAATTTATCACTCCTGCATCTGAATCCATTTTACCAAGTATCACCAAATACTCTTTGCTTTACATTGCAAAAGAGCGTTTAGGTATGGAAGCTATCGAAGGTGATGTGTATATCGATCAACTTGATCAATTTGCAGAAGCGGGAGCTTGTGGTACTGCCGCTGTGATTACGCCAGTAGGCGGTATTCAACACAAAGGTAAATTCCACGTGTTCTATTCAGAAACTGAAGTGGGCCCTGTTACACGTAAACTTTACAATGAATTAACCGGTATTCAATTCGGTGATGTTGAAGCGCCAGAAGGCTGGATTGTAAAAGTAGAATAATCTCTTCCTTTCTATAAAAAAGTGAGACTCACGTAATTTAAGGACTGAGTTCTGTCATCTACAGAGCTTAGTCCTTTTAGTTTTACGCGTAGAGATATCCCTTATTAATAATATTTTGACTCAACAAAAATATCTTCCAAATTGACCGCACTTTTCCCCTTTTCTTGTGTGCCTATCGTTCAAATTATGATCTTCATCACAGTTTTATTTAAACAGAACGATTAGAATAAAATTGTCCATTTTTTCAAACAAATAAGGAAGAAAATGATGACTCCCTCAGAGCTTATAGGCGAAGGAATTAATCTGATGTTTTCAGGGATGGGTTTTGTGTTGGTCTTTTTGCTCATTTTAATTTGGGCAATTGGAGTGATGTCTAAACTTATCAATCGATTCTTTCCTGAACCACAACCCGAACCAAAAACTTCCCCAAATTCAACCGCACTTTCTGCGGCACCAACTGACGATTTTGAGCGTTTACGTCCTGTGATTGCAGCGGCTATCGCACACCATCGCCGTACCCAACAGTTCAAATAACATAAGGATTTTACTATGACTAAAAAAATTAAAATGACAGAACTGGTGCTTCGTGATGCCCACCAATCACTTTTCGCAACTCGCTTGCGTCTTGATGATATGTTGCCAATTGCTCATGAATTAGATGATATAGGCTATTGGTCATTGGAAGCTTGGGGCGGTGCTACATTTGATAGCTGTATTCGCTTCTTGGGTGAAGATCCGTGGGTTCGTTTGCGTGAATTGAAAAAAGCCTGTCCAAAAACCCCATTACAAATGTTATTACGTGGTCAAAACCTATTAGGCTATCGTCACTATGCTGATGACGTTGTAGAACGTTTCGTAGAACGTTGTGTAGCGAATGGTATGGATGTTTTCCGCGTATTCGATGCACTCAATGACCCGCGTAACATGAAAGCAGCGTTGCAAGCAGTACGTAAATTTGGTGGTCATGCTCAAGGGACATTAAGTTATACCACAAGCCCAGTTCATACGATGCAAACCTGGCTCGACACCACAGAACAATTACTTGAAATCGGTATCGACAGCTTGGTCATCAAAGACATGTCAGGTATTTTAAATCCAATGGCGGCGGCAGACTTAGTACGCGAAATCAAAAAACGTTTTGACGTAGAATTGCATTTACACTGCCACTCAACCACTGGTATGGCAGAAATGGCGTTATTAAAAGCGGTTGAAGCTGGTGTAGATGGTATTGATACGGCAATTTCTTCTATGTCAGGTACTTATGGTCACCCTGCAACTGAATCCCTAGTTGCCACCTTGCAAGGCACTGAGTGTGACACTGGTTTAGATATTCCTCGTTTGGAAAAAATTGCTGCCCATTTCCGTAATGTACGTAAAAAATACGCTAAATTTGAAGGTCAATTACGCGGTGTCGATAGCCGTATTTTAGTGGCACAAGTGCCAGGCGGCATGCTCACTAACTTGGAAAACCAATTAAAACAACAAAATGCGTCCGATAAATTAGATTTAGTATTAGAAGAAATCCCACGCGTACGCAAAGATTTGGGTTATATTCCTCTTGTTACACCAACCTCTCAAATTGTTGGTACACAATCGGTTATTAACGTACTTACAGGCGAACGCTACAAAACTATCGCCAAAGAAACGGCCGGTATTTTAAAAGGTGAATACGGTAAAACGCCTGCACCGGTAGATAGTGCGTTGCAAGCTCGCGTATTAGAAGGTGCTGCGCCAGTAACTGACCGTCCTGCCGATCACATTGCGCCTGAAATGGCGAAGATTGAAGCTGAAGTGGCTGAACAAGCTAAAGCGAAAGGCGTAAAATTGGCAGACAACGCCGTAGATGATGCTTTAATCGTGGCGCTCTTCCCTCAAATTGCATGGAAATTCTTAGAAAACCGCAATAATCCTGCTGCCTTTGAACCAGCCCCAACTGGCAATGAAAGTGTGGTGGAAAATAAACCAGTTTCTAAAGCTGCACCAAATGCTTCTGGCTCCGCTGTTTATACCGTGGAATTGGAAGGTAAAGCTTTTGTGGTGAAAGTAAGCGAAGGCGGTGATATTTCTCATGTCGCGACTACAGCTCCGCAAGCTGCGCCACAATCGGCTCCTGCTCCAGCAACGGGTGGTACACCAGTAACAGCGCCGATGGCGGGTAATATTTGGAAAGTTGTTGCAACAGAAGGTCAAACTGTAGCAGCTGGCGATGTATTATTCATTCTCGAAGCCATGAAAATGGAAACCGAAGTGAAAGCTGCACAAGCTGGTACCGTACGCGGCATTTGCGTCAAAGCTGGTGATGCTGTCGCGGTAGGTGATACCGTGATGACCTTAGCATAAGGAATGGTCTATGGAGAGTATTATTGCGTTAATTAAAGGGATGGGCATATTCCATCTGCAATGGGGGCAAGCAGTAATGATCGCTGTGAGCCTGCTGTTGCTGTGGCTTGCCATTTCGCGCAAATTTGAACCTTTGCTGTTGCTACCAATTGGTTTCGGCGGATTATTGTCAAATATCCCTGAAGCGGGTCTAGCTATGACAGCATTAGAGAATTTACTTCATCTCGGCTCACCAGAGCAAATTGCGGTAATCGCTGCACAGCTGGGTGTTTCACCCGATCTTGCTGCGATTAAAACAGCGATGACTTCCGCGCCAATATCCATGATAAATCAATTAGAAGCTTTGTCTGTGGATATGGGTTATAGCGCCGGTATTTTGGCATTGTTCTATAAAGTTGCAATTGGATACGGCATTGCACCATTGGTTATTTTTATGGGCGTGGGTGCTATGACAGACTTTGGCCCGTTATTAGCCAATCCAAAAACGTTGCTACTTGGTGCGGCTGCACAATTCGGTATTTTCGCTACCGTGCTCGGTGCGTTAGCCTTAAATTATTTCGGCATTATCGAATTTACGCTACCTCAAGCTGCGTCTATCGGTATTATCGGTGGTGCGGATGGTCCGACTGCGATTTATCTAACCAGTAAGCTGGCGCCTGAATTGCTTGGTGCTATTGCGGTGGCGGCTTATTCCTATATGGCGTTAGTACCGTTGATTCAACCGCCGATTATGAAAGCATTAACCACCGAAGAAGAACGCAAAATTCGCATGACACAGATGCGACATGTGAGTAATCGTGAAAAAGTCTTGTTCCCGGTGATTTTGCTGTTGCTCGTTGGTTTACTCCTACCGGATGCTGCCCCATTGCTCGGGATGTTCTGTTTCGGTAATCTCATGCGCGTAAGTGGCGTAGTTGAACGTTTAAGCGACACCACACAAAACGCCTTGATTAATATCGTAACCATTGTGCTTGGCTTGTCTGTGGGATCTAAACTTATCGCCGATAAATTCTTACAACCGCAAACGTTAGGCATTTTAATTCTTGGTGTAATTGCTTTCGGAATCGGTACAGGTAGCGGTGTATTAATGGCAAAATTGATGAATAAATTCAGCAAAAACAAAATTAACCCGCTTATTGGTTCTGCTGGTGTATCTGCCGTTCCTATGGCAGCTCGTGTTTCTAACAAAATCGGATTGGAAGCGGATAACCAAAACTTCCTCCTGATGCACGCGATGGGGCCGAACGTTGCTGGTGTAATTGGCTCGGCTATTGCTGCTGGGGTCATGTTAAAATATGTCGGTACGTTGATGTAAGGTGAAAGATGCTGAAAAACACCTAAATGAGGTTCATTAAAATAACAAAAAGAGCGGTCAAATTGACCGCTCTTTTATTTATTACGATTTTCTTTACTTAACCAAACTCATCGCTAAGTTCTTCGCCCCCTTGAAATCCACTTTACCACTTCCGAGCATCGGGATTTCATCCACTAAGAAGACTTGGCTTGGTAGCATAATCGGCGGTACATTTAATCCTTTAATACGTTCATTGATCTCATCTAAAGAAAGTGCAGATTTAATTAAAAGCACAATGGTCTCGCCTTTTTTATCATCGCTCAAGGCAACGGCAACAAATTGATTTTCTTCATCAAATACTTGTGAAAGTTTCTCTTCCACGCTGCCGAGACTGATCATTTCGCCGCCGACTTTAGCAAATCGAGAATAACGATCCACAATGGTAATAAAGCCGTTATGATCGATATGGCCTTTATCGCCAGTTTTGTAATAACGTACACCGTCAATTTCAACAATCACTTCTGCTGTTTTTTCTGGTGCATTCAAATAACCTTTCATGACTTGTCCACCACCAATCAAGATCAAACCATCTTCGCCAACTGGTAATTCCTGTAAGCTTTCTGGATCCACAATTTTGATAATGGTGCCCGGTAATGGCATACCTACCGTACCAGCTTGATTGAAGGTAAATTCTTGTAAGGTTTCCGGATCAAGTAAATTAGGCATATTGACACTAGCTACCGGTGCTGTTTCAGTTGCGCCATAACCTTCGTAAATTTCCAAGCCAAATTTAAGTTTGAAGGCTTCTTTTATATCCGCTTTCAATTTTTCGGCGCCCGCAATAACCATACGTACGTTTTGTAGCATTAACGGATGGAATTTCTTATTGCGTACATACAATCTAAAGAAAGTTGAAGTACCAAATAAAATACTCACCCGATGTCGAGCACACATTTTTCCTACTGTCGCCCCATCTGTCGGATCCGCTACACTTACCATTTTAATGCCTTCACACAATGGCAATAAAGTTGTCACTGTTAAGCCGAATGAGTGGAAAATGGGTAAGGAATTCAAAATCACATCATCTTTGTGGAAGTTTAATAATTCACCGATCTGTTTAATATTTGTCAGTAGGTTTTTATGGCTTAATTCAATGCCTTTTGGATCACCTTCACTACCACTACTGAATAAGATGGTTGCATTATCTTCCAAGCTTACATCTGCAAAGTAACGTAATTTAATCCACCATTGTGGCGCCAAAAACGCGGTTAAAAATGACCGCACTTTATTAGCCTTAGTGATCGATTTTCCTAAATTTTCCATAAAGAGGGCTTTATCAGCCACCACTTGGCTAAAGTCAAAACCTTTTGCGTTCAACTTATCCAAGAATTTTTCAGAGGTAATGACTTGTGAAATGTTGGCTTTTTTCAATGCTTTTTCCATCACTTCTGGGCTTAGCGTGTAGTTTAAATTTACCGGTACTTTGCCCATCACCATTAGGGTCATATTAATAATTGCCCCGATTGATGAACTTGGTAATAACACACCAATATTTTTTTCATTCCCTAAAGCAGTTTTTAAGGTTTTCACAAACATTAGCACTGCAGCAATAAATTTCAGGTTATTCAGTTTAGTGCCTTGCGCATCTACGGTAGCTTCTTTGAATAAATTCGATTTTGCTGAACTCAACCAATGATGCATCAGTGGTTTACGTTTACTCATGACTTTTTCCCATACAGAGAAAGAAAGTTCGAGTACTTTTTGCTTCATTGCTGTCGCATCAATAAAGCCATGAATTGGTTTACCAAATGCCACTAAAATTTCACGTTTTCCTTGGCGTTTAGTTAAATTCTTATAGAAAGAATCGGCACGGGAGAAGCTGCTGCCCCATAATCCACGTAAATAGAAAGGAACAGTCGTCACATTCTCTAAATCTTTTAATACGTGCTCAAAGCCTTTTTGGAACTCATTAATTTGACCGTTATAGCTGATATGGCCTTCTGGGAATAAAGCCACCACTTCGCCACGCGCTAAATATTCACGAATGGTTTCAATAGATTCTCGGCTTGAACCGCCACCAATTGGGATCACTTTGAAAATACGGAAGAACCAAGTGAGATACCATTTGTTGTAAATCGGACGATACATCACAAATTTAATCGCACGCGGGCTAGCCGCTTGTAACACTAACCAGTCAATCCAGCTAATATGGTTACCTAATAACAACACGCCACCACTTTGTGGAAGATTTTTTAAACCATCCACATGAAAACGGTAATTCGCTTTTAACGCAAAGAGCAAGAATAAACGCGTAAATAAATGTGGCACTTTCGACATGGTATATAAACTTGCAGCAAAACATGCCGCCGAAGTCACTAAGAATAAACCTTGAGTCGAAACATTAAGTTGTACAAAAACAATGCTTAATAGCAAAAAGACCACCATAAACACGTTTTGCACAAAGTTGTTACCTGCCATGATTTTGCCGCTGATTTTCTCAGGTGCGAAATACTGAATAGTCGCATTCAATGGCACGATCAATAAACCGCCAGAGAAACCAAAGACAAAAGAACAAAGAGCTAATACTACTCCACTTTGGGCTAGGGTTAAGAAGAATAACGACACACAAATACCCAGCGCACCAAGCGGAACAATACCTAACTCAATATGCAAACGAGAAGCGCGTCCTGCAAGATATGAACCAAGCGCAAGCCCTATGCCACTCACCGCAAGAATCGCTTGAATGACAATAGCATTATCTTCATTGAACATCGCTTTATAATGTGCAGGGAATGCCGCCACAATAATTTGTGACACGCCCCAAAACAGGCTTAATCCAATAACACTCAACCAAATATTTTGATCTGTTTTTAATGTGCGAACGTTATCTTTTAAATACCCTAAAGAAAGGTATTTTCTCATATCAAACTGACCTTCTGTATTTTCAGCTTCTTGCTTAAAGAATGGGATTTTAAACGCAAAATAGGCTTCGAGTGCACTCAGTAATACTAATGCTACACCTATCACCCAAACACTTTGTAATACTTCATTCGGATCATCTGATGCTACATAATGCGCTTCAAAGAAGAAAGAAAATGTAAAAGAACTAAATAGAATGGCCACAATAGTAAGCGCTTGAATGACACCGTTTGCCATACCGATATTTTCAGTGCCCACAATTGATTTAATAATGCTATATTTGGCCGGAGAATAGACCGCACTTTGCGCTGCCAAAATCAATGTCAGTACAAAGGAAATAGCAAACATCCCCGTCATATAACTCAATAAAACCCCAGCACTGATCACCACAGCCGCTAAACTGCTATAACGAATCACATTGGTGCGAGAAAATTTATCGTTAATAAATGCCGAAGGCGAAAATAAGAAAATAAATGGCAATAAAATCATCGCATTAATTAATGCCGTTAAAACAACCAAACTCTCACCAGAAAAACTTTTCAGCAACACATTTTGAATGGTAATTTTATGTGCCAAATCCACACTGGCATTAATAAAGGCAATGGCTAAATACGGTACAAAGCCAGCATATTTTAAGAGTTTCATTTCGCACTCTCCGCTTGATAAAGATTAAAGGTTTTCATATTCAAGAGATAAGGTTTTAACACCAACAATAAATCAAATAAATGTTTTAATTTTTCATCTTTTTGTTCGCTATTGGCTAATGCCGCTAAAGTCACATTCACCTCTTTTTCTGCTAACATTTTTGCTGCAGCTAAATAAGCTTTCACCACATCCATTTCAGCTTCATCACAACGAGCCAAGATCGCCAAAATATCACGTTCTTTTGCTGTAAAAATGCCTTCACGAGGATTCAATAAGCCTTCCGCTACCATGTCTTCGATTTGTTTAGTGGAAAGATGAAATTCTGCACATAATTGCTCAATGGTGAACACTTCATTTTCTGCCCCCATGATGATATCCAATAATCCAATAAGGCTTTCATAAGGATTATTCCAATCAAAATGAGGATGAGCAAAAAGTGCTTTAATTTGTGAAATCGTCGCATTGAAATTGCTTTGTAGATATTTAATAAAACTGAGCAACTCTACACAATATTCATCATAGAGATGAAAATTCGGTTTATCTTTTACTGGTTCTGGCAACAAACCTTCTTTCACATAGTACAGCACCGTAGATTTTGGCGTCTGACTAAGCTTAACCAAATCATTCATTTTTAACATAAGGATTTCCCTCTAGGTTGATTTGTTGTGTATTGTATCGTATAAAAATAAAAAGTAAATAGTGTTACTCTACGCTTTTATTGAATTTAATAAAAAAAGTTGTTCACCACATCCTGAACAACTTTCTTAATCAGCTTTAGCTTTCAACTTTTCGCCATAGATCCTTACTGTAAATGACACCCACTGGATTTTTCTTCGCTCCCATAATAGTTGGAGAAAGATAAACTGGCATGGTGTATTGGAAAAGCGGTAAAGCAAGGTTTTCCTGTTGGATCTTCTCACTTAATTTTAAGTAAATTTCTGACCGCTCTTTTTCATTTAAGCTTTTCAATGCTTGCTCAAAAAGTTGGTCATATTCCGCATTGGCATAGCCATTTTTATTATCAGGGCTTCTAGAATAGAACAACCCCAAGAATGCCATCGGATGATTAAAGTCCGCACACCAACCAGAACGAATGACTTGGAAATCACCTTTTTGACGTTTAGTCTGTAATGTTTGCCAACTGACTGGTTGTGCATCCACACGCAACATATCTGATTGCGTTAATTGCCCTACTAAACGTTGCGCGATATTTACATGCAATGGCGTCTCATCATAAAGCACATTTAAGTGTAGCGGATGCCTTTCATTAATTTTATTTTGAGCCAATAGCTGCTCGGCAACAACAGGCTCCCATCTTGAATCTTGTCCATTTAACATGGCTTTTGGTAAAAAATATGAACTCGGAATTGCCGCTGGAATTTCATTATTCACGATATTGGTGACAGAGACCAACGAAGCAATCGCCTTGCGCACATCGGCCTTAGCAACTTTAGGATCGTTGAGATTAAATTCATAAAAATAACTGCAAAGCTGTGGGAAATGTTGAAGGTCCGCGTGTACTTCTGGTACATCAAGCACCACATCAAAGTCAGATAATTTAGTGGCGATAAAAGGCAAATATTCTACACGCTCAAAAGCCACATTATTTTTCTGCCAATAATAGGGATTTTTAGTTAAGTGTATGCTTTTCACACTTTCGCTTTCGATCATATAAGCCCCGTTTGTCACTGGGTAATCTGGATCGCGATATTGAGGCACAAGGCTGATATGCGCCAACATTTCCGGTAAATAAGGCGTTGCTTTATCGAGCTCAATGCGTAAAGTGCGGTCATTTTCCGCATAAATTCCTAAGCTCCTAAAAGGTTTATTTTTTTCTAAAACGCCTTTCGCATTTTTTAGGTTGAGATAAGCCAAATAAGATCTTAATGGGCTATTTGATTGAGACAGTGCTTGCCAAGAAAGCATGACATCTTGGGCAACTAAGGGATCACCATTTGACCAACGAAGCCCTTCACGTAAGGTAAAGATCCAGGTTTTGTTGTCTTTTGTTTCCCAACTTTCTGCGATACCCGGCACGATTCTCCCTTCCGGATCATAAGCGGTTAAGCCTTCATACAAATCACGTAATAAGCCCTCTTGTTCTGGATAACGAACAGACCAAGGCTCAAAAGAAGGAGGATGAGTAAACGCCCGAGCCAGTAATGTACGATTCGGTTTTGAAGTATTCTCTTGTTTGATAGACTGGCTTTGTGTTGGTTGCTCTTCCGTTGCCGTATTTGTAGATTTAGGGCTGTTTAATTTATCACAAGCACTCAATCCAAAAACGATACCGAAAATGACCGCACTTTTAAGCCAATTAAGGAAAGAATTATCCATTTTTAACGTCTTCTGTTTTAATCCAAAAGAAAAAGAACCAATATTTTACCGCAATTAAAATGGCAATAATCGTTCGACCCACAACGCTTGGGGTAAAGTAAAAGCCAATTAAAAGCATTGTGGTTGAAAACGTTAGAATAGAAATTTTTGCTTTTTTCGTCAATGCACGACGTTCATTAAAGGATTTTAGGTGCTTTTGATAAAGCTTCGTCCCTAAAAACCATTGCTCTAAACGAGAAGAACCTTTCGCAAAAGAATAAAGTGTAAGCAGTAAAAAAGGTGTGGTCGGAAGAATAGGTAAAAAAATACCAATAACACCTAATATTAAAGAAATGCATCCAAGAGCAACATACATAGCCTTGGTTAAAGAAGTTTTTGGGAAAAACTTAAGTGAAACAACACCTACAACGATCGCAAGAGCAATGATGCCAGAAAAAATGATAATAGAAAAAAAGGAAGTGCCGTCCATCATAAATCCTAAATAAAAGTGATACGCAATTATCACTGATTTTTTAGATTTTTCAACCTTGATATTATAGAATTTGCCGCAATTTATTAAAGAAACTATTAGCAAAAGGAATATTTATGTCTAATCCATTACTTCATATTGAAGGCTTACCTTCGTTTTCTCAAATCAAACCGGAGCATATTCAACCAGCAATCCAAAAACTCATCGAAGAAAATCGTCAAGCCATTGAACAAGTTTTAAAACAACCGCACTTTACTTGGGAAAACTTTATTGAACCGCTTTCTGAAGCAGGCGAGCACTTAAGTCGTGCTTGGTCACCGATCTCCCATTTAAATTCAGTTAAAAACAGCCCTGAATTACGTGATGCGTACCAAGCTTGCTTACCACTACTTTCTGAATACAGCACCTGGGTTGGCCAACACGAAGGGTTATACAATGCCTATTTATCCTTAAAAAATAGCCCTGAATTTGCGACTTATTCCGTCGCACAAAAGAAAGCCATTGAAAATGCACTACGTGATTTTGAGCTTTCAGGTATCGGTTTATCCGAAGAAAAACAAAAACGTTATGGTGAGATTGTTACTCGCTTATCTGAATTAAGCTCACAATTTAGCAATAATGTACTCGATGCCACTATGGGCTGGGAAAAAGTCATTGAAGATGAAAGTGAATTAGCAGGTCTTCCTGAATCTGCATTACTTGCGGCAAAACAATCTGCAGAAAGTAAGGGCTTGAAAGGCTATCGCTTTACGTTAGAAATCCCAAGTTATTTACCCATTATGACCTATTGTGAAAATGCAGCATTACGCGAAGAAATGTATCGAGCTTATGCGACTCGCGCTTCTGATCAAGGTCCAAATGCCGGTAAATGGGATAATACGACGATTATTGAAGAAATCATGACGTTACGCGTGGAATTAGCTAAATTGCTAGGTTTTAATACCTATACTGAACGCTCACTTGCGACCAAAATGGCAGAAAATCCACAACAAGTGTTAGACTTCTTAAATAACCTTGCGGATCGTTCAAAAGCACAAGGTGAGAAAGAATTAGCTGAACTTAAAGCTTATTGTGAAAAAGAATTTGGTGTCACTGAACTTGCGCCTTGGGATATCAGTTTCTATTCCGAAAAACAAAAACAACATTTATATGCGATCAATGATGAAGAACTTCGTCCTTATTTCCCTGAAGATCGCGTTATTTCCGGCTTATTTGAATTAATTAAACGTATTTTTAATATTCGTGCAGTTGAACGTTTTGGTGTAGATACTTGGCACAAAGATGTGCGTTTCTTTGATTTAATTGATGAAACCGATGAAGTACGCGGCAGTTTCTATCTCGATCTTTATGCACGCGAAAATAAACGTGGCGGCGCATGGATGGATGATTGTATTGGTAGAAAACGCAATGTCGACGGTTCAATTCAAAAACCTGTTGCCTATTTAACTTGTAACTTCAATGCGCCTATTGGTGATAAACCTGCGCTATTCACCCATGATGAAGTCACGACTCTCTTCCACGAATTTGGTCATGGTATTCACCATATGCTCACCAAAGTTGATGTGCCAGATGTCGCGGGTATCAATGGTGTACCTTGGGATGCGGTAGAGCTTCCAAGTCAATTTATGGAAAACTGGTGTTGGGAAAAAGAAGCCCTTGATTTTATTTCGGGTCACTTTGAAACGCACGAACCATTGCCAGAAGAAAAATTAAATCAACTTCTCAAAGCGAAAAACTATCAAGCGGCAATGTTTGTGTTACGTCAGCTTGAATTTGGCTTGTTTGATTTTACCCTTCATCATATTTTTGAAGTGGGTAAAGCTAACCAAGTGCTTGATACCTTAAAAGCTGTGAAAGATAAAGTTGCCGTGATTAAAGGTGTTGAATGGGCAAGAGCGCCACATAGCTTTAGCCATATTTTTGCGGGCGGTTATGCGGCCGGTTATTACAGCTATTTATGGGCTGAAGTACTATCTGCTGATGCCTTCTCTCGTTTTGAAGAAGAAGGGATTTTCAATCCAGTTACGGGTAAATCCTTCTTAGATGAAATTCTCACTCGCGGTGGCTCTGAAGAACCAATGGTATTATTCAAACGCTTCCGTGGACGTGAACCTCAACTAGACGCATTGCTTCGTCATAAAGGTATTGCAAACTAATGAACTAAAAAAGAGCGGTCAAATTTTTGACCGTTTTTTTATTTTTTCTAATATGTAGAAAATAAAAAAGCCCTCGATAATCCGAAGGCTTTTATTTTTACTATCGTAATAAAAATTAGCGACGTAAACCTAAACGAGCGATAGTGCTTTGGTATAAAGCAAGATCAGTACGTTTTAAGTAGTCTAAAAGTTTACGACGACGAGAAACCATACGTAATAAACCACGACGACCATGGTGGTCTTTTTTGTGCTCAGCAAAGTGAGCTTGTAAGTGGTTGATTTGTGCAGTTAATAATGCGATTTGAACTTCAGAAGAACCAGTATCTTTCGCATCGCGACCAAATTCAGCAACGATTGCTGCTTTTTTTTCAGTACTTAGAGACATTTTTTACTCCTAAAAGGTAGTGTTATTAATACATCATTCGCCGATCTCTAACTCAGCGATGACAAGGAGCCTGAATTTTAACGATTGAATCCAATAAAAGCAAGGAATTATTACTCTGTTCCCCCTAAATGTTTAATCATTTTTAAATCCATTCTTACGAATAATCTCTTGCGCATGCTTGCTCAATAAAAATTGATACAATCGTTGCGTCAATTCGGTATCATTCAGCATAGCGAGGACATACTCTGCGCGAATATCATATTCGGATGGTAATGTATGACAAAGCATCCCCACATTTTCTAATCTTGTCTGGTAATGCGCATAGCCCAACATCATATCCGCATAATCGTTTTTCAAGAGATAATGTGAAGCCATTTCACCTGGCGGTATAACAACTTGATTTTCTGTTCCTCCAACTAATTTCAATGCCTTCGATTTTAACCTTTTACCTTGTTCTGGATAATCTTTTTCAATGAGGTCAAAAAGCTGCCAAGTATAATCACCGCAAGGATCACAAACCGGCGTTGACGTGACTAACCGATATTGTTCATCAAAAAGTAACTCAAGGGTATCTCGCTGAAATTCTGGCTTATTTTTTGTTGTTAGCATAAGTTGATTATAAGTGAGCACCTGTTGCTGAAAAACTCGACTCCCTAGTGCCGATACATTTTCTGAATTCGCACTAATAAAAACATCAGCTAACTCCCCTTCCATTATGCGCGTTTTCAACAAACCAGCAGGACCAAATATGCATTCAATTTCTACTTCATTACATTGCTTAAATGCACCAGTAATCTCCAATAAGGCATATCGAAAGCTTCCTGCGCTATAAATAGTGAGTTTATTCATCTCTCTTTCCTTCTAACAACACCTCATAAACTGGCACAAAATGGCTAAACTGTTGCTGTTGATATTGCGATTGTTCAACAATCATGGGTAAATGAAAGAGTGCGGTCAGATTCTCAGAAGTTAATATTTCATCCGTTTGCCCAAAGCGAATAAAATCTCGATTGATCAAAAGTGTTTTATCCGCAATCGCTAGTGCATGGTTAGGTTGATGCGTGGTGAAAATAATTCCCAAGCCGTGCTTTTTCGTTAATTGTCTTAAAAGTGATAACACAGCATCCTGATTGGCTAAATCAAGTGCTGAAGTTGGTTCATCCAACAGCATTAAACGACATTCGGATGCTATGGCACGCGCAATCAAGATCAACTGGCGCTGCCCTCCTGAAAGTGAAGAAAAATCTTGTTCAGCTAAATGTTGCAAGCCTAAATCCGTTAATGCCTGTAGAGCCACTTCAATATCTTTGGGTTTGGGCTTACTAAAGGTGGCAATATGGTTTGAACGCCCCATTAGCACAATATCCAATACCGAATAGGCAAAAGGTGCACTGAAAAATTGCGGGACAAAACCAATTGAGTCATTCAGCTGAATATTACCTTGTAAGGGGCGATGAATGCCAAGTAACAGATCTAACAAGGTACTTTTGCCACAACCATTTTGTCCTAAAATGGCAAGAATCTCTCCTTTCAGTAAAGCAAAATTGAGATGTTGAAAAAGCAGATTATTTTTTTCATAAGCAAATGCAAGCTCACTTACTTTAATCAAATCAGTCACGCATCGCTCCATTTCGTTTTAAACGATAAACTAATATACCAAACAGAGGTGCGCCAATAAGTGCGGTTAAAATACTGATTGGAATTTCATTATCAGTTAAGGCACGGGCGGCATTGTCCACCCACAGCATATAAATCGCGCCCACTAACATCGTACAAGGTAGTAAACGTTGGTGATTTGCACCAACCAACATTCGGCTAATATGTGGAATAATCAAACCTACCCAGCCAATGCTACCGCTAATTGCTACTTGGCACGCCACTAAAGTCCCGCTGAGCCCAATGACCAACCAACGTAATCGTCCGACTTTCACACCTAACGCTTTTGCCTCTTTATCCTCTAAAGAAAGTAAATTCAAGCGCCAACTCAGTTTTAACAACAATATTGAACAACAGACAAAAGGTATAAAGAAAAACAGCCATTTTTCCGTATTGGCGGTGGCAAAGCTGCCCATCAACCAAAACACAATACTAGGTAATTTTTCTTCGGTGTCGGAAACATACTGCAACAGACTCACTAATGCAGAAAATAGCCCACTTAAAATCATCCCGATTAAAATCAACATCAGTAAACTTCTTCGACCAAACTTTAAGCTAAACAAAAAAACGAGTACTAATGTACTTAAACCGAAAAAAATCGTACTGGCAAATAAGCCATACAGACTCAAACTAAAAAAAATGGCCAACGTGCCGCCAAATGCTGAACCTGAGGTAACACCAATAATATGCGGATCCACCAACGGATTACGAAAAATGCCCTGTAATGTGGCGCCGCTTAAGGCTAATCCGGCCCCCACACAAAGGGCAGATAAAATACGCGGTAAACGAACTTGGAAAATAACTTGCTGATGGATTGGATCAATAGGAAGTGCGGTCAATTCTGCCGTTAAAATTTGCAAAATCTGCTCTAGGGATAAAGCATAACGCCCGATTCCTAAAGAAATCAGGGCGCTAGCGACCAAGACAATGAACAATAAGCCCATCAATTTAGAATGTTTATTTACCATTGTTATACGGCTGACGATAGAATTTTAAATAATAGTCGTTCACCATTTTATCTAAATCGATATCTTGGAATTTTTGCGGATATAGCGATTTTGCTAACCAAACTTCACCTAATGCCAAAGCTTCTGGCATCGGATACCCCCACGCTTTCGCATATTCTGGCATTAAAAATACTTGGTTATTTTTCACTGCATCAATATTAGCCCAAGCCGCATCTTCTTTAATTTGTGATACCACTTTAGGATAACGATCTTGTACCAAAATCACTGCTGGATTCCACTCAAGCACATTTTCCATAGATACCTGTTTAAAGCCTTTCACTGTCGCCGCCGCGACGTTATAAGCACCTGCATGTTCCAACATTAAACCGGTATATTTACCCGAACCATAGGTATTTAAATCAGGGTTAGCCATATAAGTACGCACTCGTTTATCCGTAGGAATGACTCCCAAACGATCCGCCAACATTTTACGATTCGCAAATGCTGCTTTAACTAATTCTTTGCCTTGTTGTTCTTTTTCAAACACTTGAGCAATCAACTCAATACCTTGGGTTAAACCTTCGTTATAAGCGTTATCTTCATCGGCCAAGGTTGGATTAAGTTTATCTTTATCGCTGCCAGTTCGTAGAGAAATGGCAATCACCGGAATACCAGTATCAGCAATTTGCTTAATCATTTCTGGTGGTGCATAGTTGGTAACAAATACCACATCCGGTTTTAGTTCCAACAAACTTTCAATATTCACCGAATTCAAATCACCCGGCATAGCCATTTTTTCTAATTCCGGCGCTAAACGTACATAATTTTGCCCCAGTTGTTTTTTCCAATTTGATAACACTCCAACAATTTGTTTAGTGGCATCTAATTGCACGGCAATATTAAGGGTTTGATGCTGTAATACTACAGCACGCTGAATATGATCGGGAATCGTCACTTGACGATCCAATTGATCAGTTACAACACGAGCAGCTAATGCCGATGTGGAAAAAATGCCGAACAAAGCTGCAGCAAATAAACGATTAAATTTCATAAATTATCCTTAAAATGAAAACGGACCTTGATTATACAACAAAATATATAGCGATATATACAAAATAATCGATATTCTAATCAAAACGACTATGCTTTACTGATCACCACCTTAATATCCTCTGGCGCCGCATAATAAGGTGCAGAAGTGATAAACAAATTAATACCAAGCTTGGCATAATTCGCCACATTGTTTTTATTCACTCCACCCGCGACAGAAAGCGTAATATTTTTGTCTTGCGCATTGATGAGATCCAGGGCGGCTTTCACGTCTTCAACCGACCATTTATCTAGCTGAATAATATCGGGAGAGGCTGTAATCATTTGTTCGAATTGAGCAAAATTGTCTGCTTCGAGAGTAATCTTATTTTCTGGTGCTTCACGCTTTAAGGTTTCCACAAGATGCACCCAGTTATTCGGTTCAGCCAATAAATTACGGTGGTTAGTGAAAACCAATACAGTTTCACTCACGCCTTGACGATGGATATGTCCACCAGCAGCCAGCACCGCATTAGTCGCCAGTTTTCGGGTATTCGGGATACTTTTACGGGTACAAGCCACCACCGCATTCGGGTTAATGGCTTTGGCATTAGCAATCATCTCTGCCGTGTATTGTGCCACGCCACAAGACCATTCCAATACAAGCTGCACGACTTTCCATGCCTGCTGTAATTTGTCCGCAGAATCGACCGCACTTAGCAACACAGCACCTGCTTCAACTGATTCCCCTTCATTCACATAAATCTGTGGAGTAATGTCTAATTTTTTCAGTAATCGTTCTGCTACCGAAATCCCTGCCACTACACCGGCATTTTTACGTTTGAATTCAATTTTTGCTGGGACTTTTTCCACTCCTAATGCGCGCGTGGTTAAGTCTCCGCGATAAATATCTTCTAATAAAAGATCATCGAGTTCTTTGTCTGAAAAATAAATCATCGTTTGTCCTTAAATGTTGAGATGTTTTTGCAATTCCTGAACTGAAGTGCGGTAAATTTTGGCGAGGTTTTCAAGCGTCATTAATTCACTTTTCTCACCTTGTTGGAAACCAAATTCTTGATCGAGCATAGCAATATTCTCGGCTAAATAGGCCGCTTGTTGAGGGTTGTGAGTCGTAATCAGCAAGGCGATGTTTTGATGCTGTAGTTGCTTAATTTTTTCCAATACTCGAATTTGATTACCGAAATCAAGACTAGCTGTCGGTTCGTCCATAATCAATAATTTCGCCTGTTGAGCGATAGCTCGTGCAATGAGTACAAGTTGTTTTTCGCCACCACTAAGTTCGTGATAATAGCGTTTGGCAAGGTGCGTTATTTGTAATTCCTCTAAAGCCGCAAGGGCAAGATCTTTATCTTCAGCTTTCGGCGTTTGATACCATTTCAAATAAGCAGAACGCCCCATCAATACCATATCTTGCACAAGAAATGGGAAAAGTTGCGCATGTGCTTGCGGCACATAGGCAATTTCACGTGCTAATTCAGCGGCTGAATATGTAGCAAGCGGTCGATTTTGAAAGAGAATTTGCCCATTGAGTGCAGGTTGCAAGCCTAACAAGGTTTTTAAGAAAGTACTTTTCCCCGCTCCATTCGCGCCAAGCAAACAACAAATTTGCTGAGGTTTGAGAGCAAAATTGATTTTGTCTAACAACGGTTTATTGCCATAGCCAATCGTGAGCTGTTGGGTTTCAATTAAATTCATTTTCGCCCTCTCAACAATAAATAGAGGAAAAATGGTGCGCCACAAGCGGAGGTTAAAATCCCTATTGGGAGTTCAATGCTCGCAACCGTGCGAGCAAGCGTGTCGGTTAAAAGTAAGAAACTCGCGCCAAGCAATAATGAGGTGGGTAATAACAAAATAAAATTGGCTCCCACCAATAATCGCGCAATATGGGGAACGAGCAAACCTACCCAGCCAATAATGCCTGTAATTGAGACCGAACTTGCAGTGCAAAGCGTGGTGAAAATGATCAAAATATAGCGTGTGCGTTGAATAGGAATACCGAGACTTTTGGCTTCATCTTCTTCTAAAGCAAGTAGATTTAAGCGCCAGCGTAATAAGAAAAGCGGCAAAATACCGAAGATTAAAATTGGGGCTAGTTGGCTTAATTCTTTCACACCAACCGCGGTAAAACTGCCTAAGAGCCAAAAAGTAATGGAAGGTAGCTGGGTAAAAGGATCAGCTAAAATTTTTAACAGTGAAATACCTGCGCCAAGTAATGAACCAATAGCAATCCCCGAAAGCACTAAGACCAAAATGGGATCTTGATTACGGCTTCTTGATGCGACCATCGATACACATAACACAGCCAAAATACCGCCACCAAAGGCAAAGAGCTGCACATAAAACATCGGTAAATTGTAGAAAATGGCTAATGATGCACCTAGTCCTGCGCCGCTTGAAACACCTAAGATATCAGGAGAAACCAACGGATTTTTAAACATCCCCTGATAAGTCGCCCCCGCTGCAGCCAGCGCGGCTCCCACTAAACACGCCACTAAAATACGTGGTGTGCGAATATGCCAAAGCACCGTTTCAACGGAAGATGGGGTTTGACATTCGGTTTCAAATACACAACGAATTGCTTGCCCAAGTTGAACTGGAGAGATCGGAAATTTCCCCACATTCAACGAGAGCAAAATGGTGCCGACTAGCAAAATCACCAGCGAAGTAAAAAATACTTTCGGGTTACGCTGAACAAAATACGGCATAGCTATTTCACATCATGTAGCAATTGAGCCGCTTGTTCTGCGGTTAATTCAATCTGATAGAACAAGTGATAAAACGTTTGTACTTCTTTTGCAAATTCAGCAATAGGTTTACCGCTGACTAAATGAGAGACCCAACGTACTCCAAGCAAACGGTTCACACTAGGTGGCGAATCTAACCAACCAAATGGATTATTCGGAATTAAAAAAACTTGTCCATTTTTGACCGCACTTAATTGTTGCCATTGCGGATTCTCTTTTAAGGTTTTCAAAAACTCTGGGGATTGGCTGAAAATCACATCAGGATTCCATAATAAAAGCTGCTCCATTGAAACCTGTGTGAGCCCTTTATGATCGCCTTCTACCACGTTTTTTAAACCGACTCTTTCAATAGCTTCTGTATGAATGGAGTCTTTTTGTCCTGTTTGCAAGCCATCAGCACTACGAGCTAAATAGAAGGTTTTGGTAAATTTAGAGGCGTTTTCGACCGCTTGTTTAAGTGTTTCTTCTGCATACTTAGCCTGAGGTTCAGTTACGTTCTCTACCCCTAATACTTTGCCTAAATAACGTAAGGTATGAGGTGTTTCACTGAGTTTGCCATCTAGCAACAAATAAGGCACGCCCGTTTGTTCAAAAGTACGTTTTGCTTGATCGATATAGTTTGGGGTGACATTGCCTACATCTATAATTAAATTCGGTTGTAATGCCACAATTTTCTCTGGTGAGAGTGTACTGCCTTTTCCAGCTATTTTCCCTAAGGTTGGTAAAGTTTGTTGCACAGCAGGGAAAAGTTTTCCGCGTTTTTCCATATTAAATCCCGCCAATCCCAGCAATTTATTCGGTGCACTTGAAAGCAATAATACATCGGCTGGATTACCTGCACTTAAGACTTTTTCAATTTTAGCTGGCGGAGGTAATTCCCCTGCTAAATAAGACACTTCCTCGGTTGCTAATGCTGCGGTTCCTACACAGACTGAAAGTACAATGGTTATCCATTTTTTCATGTTTTCTCCCTCTTTTAGCCATTCAACTGATACAACTTAATTTTAACGCTATATATTTTTCAACATAACAAATAAATTTTGTTATAATAACATCGTTATATTTTTAATTATATAATATTTATTGTTCATAGCTAAAGGTGAAAAAAATGAAATGGGATGTAATTTATAAGTTTTGCTTACTTTGTATGCTCATTGCAGGATTGGCTGGGATATTGTTCAGCGGCTTAGGGATTTACTTCCAGTGGCCCATTCAAGGCATCTTTCAGTTGCATTTAGGTTCTGCTTTACTGTTTATTTTGGGTGTGGCTTTACACTTCTTCAATCGTAAAAATAAAGCGGTCAAAATTGTTCAACAATTTAACGATTTGGTGACATATAGTCGCTACCCAACCTATTGCAATTTAGATCGTTTGATCATGACGTTTGAGCACTTTTCAATTCTACAAATTGCGGAGCAACTTCAACTTACCCCTTCCATTTTACTCACAGAATTAGCTAACGGAAAAATAAACTTCAGCGATTCTAACCGCACTTTACGAGAAAATTTTCCCCATAATGATGAGAAAATTTTCGCCGCGATCACCATTGCATTGAAGTTACGTTTCACCCCCAACCTAAAAGGATGTTCCAATGGAAAAGAAACTGCTTTGCATCTCCATTAGTTTGGCTTGCTTGCCTGCTTATGCCGAGAATGTATTTACTCTTGGTCAAATTGAAGTCATCGGTGAAAAAGCGAGTGATCTCAGCACCGCGCGTATTGATCAAGCTGAATTACAAAAAAACAACCAAGAGCGTGTGTCTGATATAGCAAAAAGCACACCGGGTGTGTTTGTCGAACATGGTGGTGCACGCAACGAATATAACTTATTAGTACGTGGTTTTAATGCTCGCCGCGTACCCGTATTTATGGATGGTATTCCTGTTTATGTCCCTTATGATGGCGAAATGGACTTAGGTCGTTTTACCACTTTTGACTTATCTCGTATTGATATTTCTAAAGGCGCAAGCTCTGTGCTTTATGGTGCAAATACCATGGGTGGTGCAGTGAATTTAATTTCCAAAAAACCAACTAAACCTTTCGAAGGTTCTATTGGCTATGGTTTTTCACATGGTAAAAGTGGCGGTACAGCAACCAATAAAACTGATTTTAATTTAGGGACTAAACAAGAATTATTTTATGTGCAAATAAATGGTTCTTTTGTTGAAAAACAAGGCTTACAACTTTCTCATCATTATCAACAAATCAATCCTAAAGGTGATGATGGTAGCCGAGCAGAAAATTCTAAACAACGTGATAAAAAATTAAGTTTAAAAGTCGCTTATACACCAAATGAGCATGATGAATACGCACTTGCGTTCTCCACACAAAAAGGCACCAAAGAATCGCCGTTCTATTCTGGCACTGATAGCTTTGAACGCTACTGGCGCTGGCCGATATGGGATAAAGACAGTATCTATTTCCTTTCACATACTGAATTTGGCGCCCATAATCTCACGCTGAACACGAAAGCATTTTACGACACCTTTAAAAATGACTTACGCGCTTTTGATGACGCAACATTTAGTACTCAAAAGAAAAAATCGAGCTTTAATAGCTATTACCGTGATTATTCCTACGGTGCGGGCTTTGATTTAGGTGGTGATTTAACCTCCAAAGACTACTTAAAATTCTCTACCCTCATTAAATATGACGTGCATCGCGAACATAATGATGATGAACCTACTGCAGTAGATAAAGATCGTACCTACAGCTTTGGTTTAGAAAATACTCATCGTTTTAATGAGAAAACCGCTCTGATTACAGGTATCAGCTACGACAAACGCGATTCAAACCGTGCAGAGAAATTTGAAAAACAATGTGCATCAACTCATCAAAAAAATGCGATTTGTCCGTTTGATATCGGTAATAAACATGCCTTTAATTACCAAATCAAACTTGCCCATCATTTCACTGAACATGATGAATTTGCGCTGAGTTTTGCGAAGAAAACTCGCTTTGCCACAATGAAAGAACGTTATTCTCGTCGCTTTGGGCGTACTGAGCCGAATCCGTTTTTAAGCCCAGAAACTGCCTATCACTACGAAGCCAGCTATATGTATACCTTTGGCGATTGGTTAAGAGTGGATAGCGCACTTTTCTATTCTGAAGTGAAAGATGCCATTGAAGAAGTCGCAATTAGCAAAAAACTCAATCAATATCAAAATGTAGGCAAAGAAGCCTTTAAAGGTGTTGAGCTAGCTATAAATCTTTTTGCAACAAATAATTTAACGTTAGGTGCAAACTACACCTATACCCATGCAAAAAATAAAACCCAAGATCTCATTGTGAAGAATGTGCCAAAACATAAATTCTTTGCATTTATTGATTGGAAAATGTTACCAAATCTTTCACTTTATGTGAGCCAAGAAGCGGAACATGGGCGTTATTATTTAGATGGCGGTAACACTGGGAAACTCTCTGGTTTTGGAAACAGTAATGCGAAATTGATCTATGAACCTGTTTCAGGGTTAAGTTTAGAAGCGGGTGTATCGAACCTCTTTGATAAAAACTACTACTATCAAGCTGGCTACCCAGAAGAAGGACGCATTTATTTCGGCAATATCCGATATAAATTCTAAAATAAAAAACGGGCAACTTGTAAAACAGGTTACCCGTCGTTTTTATTATAAAGCCATTAATCTTTCAGCGCTTTGATTTTCTCAATCACGTTTGTAGTTGAACAGCCATTTTCGAAATTCAATACACGAACATCGCCGCCGTTCGCCCACACTTCTTTACTGCCTGCAATCTCTTCTGGTTTATAATCGCCGCCTTTCACCAATAAATCCGGTAAAATATCGCCGATTAAACGTTGTGGTGTATCTTCATCAAAAGAAACCACCCAATCCACAGAGGCTAAACCAGCCAATACTGCCATACGTGCATTTAGATTGTTAATTGGACGACTTTCACCTTTTAAGCGTTTTACTGAGTCATCCGTATTCACGGCAACAATTAAACGATCGCCAAGTTTGCGAGCATTTTCTAAATAAGACACATGGCCAGGGTGAAGAATATCGAAACAACCGTTTGTCATCACAATTTTCTCACCGCGCGCTTTAGCATGAGCTACTGCAGTTTTTAATTGGATTTCTGACATAATACCGAAGCCTGTTTCAGAACGGCCATGGATTGCATTCTCTAATTCCACAGTAGAAACGGTTGATGTACCCAATTTACCAACCACAATACCTGCCGCCACATTGGCTAAGTAGCAAGATTCTTCAAAAGAACGACCATCTGCAAGTGCGGTTGCTAATACGCTGATTACGGTATCGCCCGCACCAGTCACATCAAATACTTCTTTTGCAAGCGTTGGTAAATGGAATGGCTCTTGATTTGGTCGAAGTAATGTCATGCCTTTTTCAGAACGCGTCACTAAAAGTGCGGTCAATTCGATGTCTGAAATTAATTTTAAACCTTTCTCAATGATTTCTTCTTCAGAATCACACTTACCTACCACCGCTTCAAATTCTGACATATTTGGTGTCAGTAAAGTCGCACCACGATAACGTTCAAAATCTGTACCTTTTGGATCGATCAACACGGGTACGTTCGCTTTGCGTGCAATTTGGATCATCTTTTGCACATCTTTTAACGTGCCTTTGCCGTAATCCGAAAGCACTAATGCACCGAAATTTTTCACTTCAACTTCTAATTTCGCTAGCAACTCTTGGCATTCTACGTTTTGGAAATCTTCTTCGAAATCCAAACGAAGTAATTGTTGATGGCGAGATAAAATACGTAATTTCGTAATCGTTGGATGAGTATCCAATGCCACAAAATTACAATCAATTTTTTGATGCTGTAATAAATTCGTTAAAGCAGAACCTGTTTCATCCTGACCAATTAAGCCTAAAATTTGTACGGGTACATTAAGAGAAGCAATATTCATCGCCACGTTTGCTGCACCACCTGCTCGTTCTTCGTTATTTTGTACGCGAACAACAGGAACCGGTGCTTCTGGCGAAATACGATTAGTTGCACCAAACCAGTAACGGTCAAGCATGACATCGCCTAACACTAATACTTTCGCTTGATTAAAATTGGCAGAATATTGAGCCATTTTGAAATCTCTCTGTTGGAATAATAAAAATTTGGTGCAATTTTACCACAACTCAAATTTGCGATAAACTACACGCCGAACTAACCAGAAAAGAATTATGAAAAACGAAAAACTCCCTCAATTTCAACCGCACTTTCTTGCACCTAAATACTGGGGCTTTTGGCTTGGTGTGGCGATTTGGCGAAGCCTTTTGTTACTTCCCTATCCAATTTTACGTCACATCGGCAACGGCTTAGGCTGGCTTTTCTCAAAACTAAAAGTGGGAAAACGTCGTGCAGCGATTGCTCGCCGAAATCTTGAGCTCTGCTTCCCAGAAATGCCCGAGCAAGAACGTGAAGCCATTTTGCAAGAAAACTTACGCGCCGTTGGCATGGCGATTATTGAAACCGGCATGGCGTGGTTTTGGTCTGATGCGCGCATTAAAAAATGGTCAAAGGTTGAAGGCTTAAATTATTTAAAAGAAAATGCTCAAGACGGCATTGTCTTTGTGGGTGTTCATTTCCTCACTCTTGAGTTAGGCGCGCGTATTGTGGGCTTACATCATCCTGGAATAGGTGTTTATCGTCCAAATGACAATCCAGTACTCGATTGGTTACAAATTAAAGGTCGCTTACGTTCAAATAAAGATATGCTGAACCGAAAAGATCTACGTGGAATGTTTAAAGCTTTACGCAAAGGTGAAACTATTTGGTATGCCCCTGATCATGATTACGGCAGAAAAAATGCCGTATTTGTACCTTTCTTTGCTGTACAAGAAGCGGCAACTACTACGGGGAGTTATTATCTACTTAAATCCGCACCAAATTGTAAAGTCGTGCCTTTTGCCCCATTACGTAATAAAGATGGTTCAGGCTATACAGTCAGTATTTCGCCACCAGTGGATTTTTCTGATCTTTCAGATGAAACGGCGATCGCTGCAAGAATGAATAAAGTCGTGGAAAAAGAAATCTTAAAAGGTGTGGAACAATACATGTGGCTACACCGCCGATTTAAAACCCGTCCAACGGAAGATGAGCCAAGTTTATATTCATAAGTGCGGTTGATTTTTCATCTGTTTTTGAATACTAAAACGACATATCGAAAAATAAGGAAAATTTTCCTTATTTTTTTCTTGATCTTTATATAATTAAATATATAATGAATCTCGTTTTAGATAGTAAACTTGTGTTATGACAGACACTCTACTGGCTAGTGCATTCCCCCACTCCTTTTGCACTAGCCATTTTTTTTGAAATCTCTTACCATATCTCACCCTTTTCTTTTTTCTTAGAAATCATGAACAATCTAGAACTTGAACGTTTACTAAACGAAAAACTTAGCACATATAGAATTAACGATTACGCGCCTAACGGTTTGCAAGTAGAAGGCAAAGCGGAGATCAAAAAGATCATTACGGGAGTCACCGCAAGCCAAGCACTAATTGATTATGCTGTTGCACAACAAGCTGATGCGGTACTTGTCCACCATGGCTATTTTTGGAAAAGTGAAAATCCATGTATTCGCGGCATGAAAGGCAAACGCATCAAAACCTTACTTGTAAATGATATTAATTTATACGGCTACCACTTGCCTCTGGATGTTCACCCAGAATTAGGCAACAATGCAAAACTTGCTCAGTTATTAGGGATTAGCGATCTCCAACCTTTAGAAAATAGCGCAACCAGCATTCCTGTTTGGGGAACGTTAAAAGATTCTGTTACCGCTGAAGAGTTTGCACAAAGTATTGAACAAGTGCTTCAACGCAAACCGTTAATTTGCATCGAAAATGGACCGCACTTAATCCATAAAATTGGCATTTGTACCGGTGGCGGACAAGGCTATATTGATTTAGCTGCAGCACAAGGTTGTGATGCCTTTATTACCGGTGAGGTTTCGGAGCAAACAATTCACTCTGCTCGTGAGCAAGGTATTCATTTCTTTGCGGCGGGTCATCATGCGACTGAACGCTATGGTATCAAAGCATTAGGTGAATGGTTGGCAACGGAATATGGTCTGGATGTAGAATTTAAAGATATTGATAATCCGGCCTAACTGGTACAAAGTGTGATTGATTGATTGCCGAAAGCACACAAAACAAGTATAATCTCGTCGATTTTTTTAACTCAAACATAGGAAAAAATATGGGTTTCTTAACTGGTAAACGTATTTTAGTAACAGGTCTTGCAAGCAACCGTTCTATCGCTTACGGGATCGCAAAAGCAATGAAAGAACAAGGTGCTGAACTTGCTTTCACTTATTTAAACGATAAATTACAACCACGCGTAGAAGAATTTGCAAAAGAATTTGGTTCTGACATCGTCCTTCCTTTAGACGTAGCGACCGATGAAAGCATCCAAAATTGCTTTGCAGAATTAAGCAAACGTTGGGAAAAATTTGATGGTTTCGTACACGCTATCGCATTCGCACCAGGCGATCAATTAGATGGTGATTATGTAAATGCTGCAACTCGTGAAGGCTACCGTATCGCTCACGACATCAGTGCATTCAGCTTTGTTGCTATGGCACAAGCGGCACGTCCTTACTTAAATCCAAATGCAGCGTTATTAACCCTTTCTTACTTAGGTGCAGAGCGCGCAATTCCTAACTACAACGTGATGTGTTTAGCGAAAGCATCTCTTGAAGCGGCTACTCGCGTAATGGCTGCTGACTTAGGTAAAGAAGGTATTCGTGTAAATGCAATTTCTGCAGGTCCAATCCGTACTTTAGCGGCATCAGGTGTTAAAAACTTAAAGAAAATGCTTGCTACCTTCGAGAAAACCGCAGCATTACGCCGTACTGTCACTATCGAAGATGTGGGTAACTCTGCAGCATTCTTATGCTCCGATTTAGCATCTGGTATTACTGGTGAAATCGTTCACGTAGATGCCGGTTTCAGCATCACCGCAATGGGCGAATTAGGCGAAGAATAATTTTTCGTACAATCTATTTTTAGGCAGGCTTTTCAGTCTGCCTTTTCTCTTTTTTTAAATATAACTATGTTCCAAGATAATCCATTACTCGCACAACTTAAGCAACAAATCCACGACAGCAAAGAACACGTTGAAGGCGTGGTAAAAAGTACAGATAAAGCTTATGGTTTTTTAGAGTGCGATAAAAAAAGCTACTTTATTGCCCCGCCTGCTATGAAAAAAGTAATGCACGGTGACAAAATCAAAGCCACCATTGAAAAGCAAGGCGATAAAGAACAAGCTGAACCTGAAGAATTAATTGAACCAATGCTCACGCGCTTTATTGCCAAAGTGCGGTTCAATAAAGACAAGAAATTGCAAGTTTTAGTTGATCATCCAAGTATCAACCAACCTATTGGTGCTCAACAAGCCAAATCCGTCAAAGAAGAATTACAAGAAGGCGACTGGGTTGTAGCAAATTTGAAAACACACCCATTGCGTGATGATCGCTTTTTCTATGCCACCATCAATCAATTTATCTGCCGTGCTGATGATGAATTAGCCCCTTGGTGGGTGACATTAGCACGTCATGAGCAATCTCGTCATCCTGTGCAAGGTGCTGAAAGTTATGAAATGTTAGATCAACAAACACGTGAAGATCTGACTGCACTTCATTTTGTCACCATTGACTCTGAAAGTACTCAGGATATGGACGATGCCCTTTATATCGAACCTATCGAGCAAAATAGTACACAAATCGGCTGGCGATTAGTCGTTGCCATTGCGGATCCAACAGCTTACATTGCATTAGATTCACAAATTGAAAAAGATGCGAAACAGCGTTGTTTCACCAATTATTTACCAGGCTTCAACATCCCAATGTTGCCGCGTGAATTGTCTGATGAATTATGCTCATTAATGGCAAATGAAACTCGCCCTGCATTAGTATGTTACATCGAAACGGATCTTGCGGGTAACATCACAGCTAAACCGAATTTTGTGTCTGCTTATGTGCAATCTAAAGCGAAATTAGTCTATAACAAGATCTCAGATTATTTAGAACAAATGTCTGATGCATGGCAACCGGAAACACCAGAAATTGTACAGCAAATTGATTGGCTACATCAATTTACCAAAGCACGTATTCAATGGCGTAAAACGCATTCTCTTTTATTTAAAGAGAAACCGGATTACTCCTTTATTCTCGCTGAAAATGGCAAAGTAAAAGAAATTAAGGCGGAATATCGTCGTATTGCAAATCAAATCGTGGAAGAATCCATGATCATTGCCAATATCTGTGCTGCACAATTCTTAGCTGAACAAGCACAAACTGGTATTTTTAATACACATTCTGGGTTTGATAAGAAATTCTTAGAAAACGCGCATAATTTCTTAATGGCAAATTTAGCTAATGAAGAAAATCAAGCCGAGCTTGCTGAGCGTTATTCGGTAGAAAATTTGGCAACCTTAAAGGGTTATTGCCAAATGCGTCATGATATTGAACCGATTGAAGGTGACTATTTAGAATTCCGTTTACGTCGTTATTTAACCTTTGCGGAATTTAAATCAGAACTTGCTCCACATTTTGGGCTTGGATTAGAAGGTTATGCAACTTGGACATCGCCTATCCGTAAATATTCCGATATGGTGAACCATCGTTTAATTAAAGCCGTGCTCACACAGCAAGCTTGTGAAAAACCACAAGATGAGGTGCTTGCTCGCTTGCAAGAAGCACGTCGTCAAAATCGCTTGGTTGAGCGTGATATTGCAGATTGGTTATATTGTCGCTATCTTGCTGATAAAGTCGCTGAAAATGCTGAATTTGATGCAGAAGTGCAAGATGTGATGCGTGGTGGTTTACGGGTTCAATTATTGGAAAATGGCGCATCCATGTTCGTACCGGCCTCCACATTGCATCCAAATAAAGATGAAATGCAAGTGAATGCTGATGAATTAGCACTGTATATTCAAGGGGAACGCCGTTACAAAATTGGTGATTTAGTGAAAGTAAAACTTACCGAGGTTCGAGAGGAAACTCGCAGTATTATCGGTCAGTTAATCATTTAATGACCACTTCCCTTCTAACACTAGAAATACCGCTCGTTACACAATGGGCGGTATTTTTTCTAGCGCCGAAGTTGTGACAATATTTTATAGATGGTATCAAATAAAGGAATTTTGGAGATATATTGAAGATATTCAATATCTAGGAGAGGTATATGATATCCCCGCCTTGAAGAGCGGGGATAAAATTAGCATTTAGGCTGAATTACATTTTAGGAATTTCAACGCCAGATGAAAGCACGTCTTGAATATCAGATTTTAAGACATCTGCTTTTGGCCCATAAATCGCTTGGATACCAGAGCCTTTCACGATAAAGCCCATTGCGCCCGCTTGTTTCCAACTTGCTTCATCACCCACTAAATCTGGATTATGTACGGTGATACGTAAACGTGTCATACAAGCATCAACATCTGCAATGTTATTACGTCCACCAAGTAAGTTGATGATTTGAATAACTTGCGTGCTAGCATTCGCCACTTTTGGCTCATCGCTAGAAGCTTCATCTGAACCTTTCGCATCATAGTTACCATTACGGCCTGCTGTTGCAAGATTAAATTTCTTAATCATAAAGTTCGCGATAAAGAACATAGCAACAGCAAATAAGATCGATACCCAGATAAAGTTGATCACATCCATACCAATGCCTGCTTTAATCGCCATTGGTGTACGCGTTAAGAACTCAATGTTACCGAATGAATGCACACGTAAGTCCACAATATCTGCCATGGCGAAAGCACAACCTTGTACTAAAGCATAAACAATATAGAGCGGTAATGCGACAAACATAAACATGTATTCGATTGGCTCTGTTACCCCTGTTAAGAACACCGCAAGTGCTGATGAAAGGAAAATACCTTTATAGAGTTTTTTCTTGTCTTCATCTACATTGATATACATAGCAAGCGTCAAGCCCATTAAGATACCGCTTGAACCAATCATTTGCCCTACTTTGAATCGAGCTGGTGTCACGGTTGAAAGTAGCTCGTTATATTGGGTTACATTACCCGCATCTTTAAGGTTAATTAAGTCAGAAATCCATGCAAGCCATAGTGGGTCTTGACCAAATACTTGTTTACCTTGTTGTACACCTGTTAAGAATTCATAAGTACCGCCTAATGACGTATAGTTCATTGGGATAGTCAACATGTGGTGTAAACCAAACGGAAGTAATAAACGCTCTAAGGTACCATAAATAAATGGTGCTAAAATTGGCGCTGAGTTTTGTGAGTTCGCAATCCATTGACCGAAATGGTTAATTCCAGTTTGAACTAAAGGCCAGAATAGCGATAAAACGATAGCGACTAATACAGAACGATAAATGACAACGAAAGGAACAAAACGTTTACCATTAAAGAAAGTGAGTACTTCAGGTAATTTACGGAAATTGTAGTAACTATTGAAGGTTGTTGCCCCCACAAAACCCGCAATAATACCGACGAATACCCCCATATTCAACGCAGGCTGTCCTAGAATATTCACAAAGTAATGTGCAACTGGGATTTCTCCTGCAAATACGGTACTTACGTGAGCATTTGGATCGGCTAGCATTTCAATTTTTACACCGAAGAAGTGACCAGTGATTAAGTTAATTAAAATGAAAGCAAGACCCGCTGCAAATGCGCCACCTGCACGCTCATTTGCCCAGCTACCACCAATCGCTAAAGCAAATAATAAATGAAGATTACCGATAATCCCCCAACCAATTTGAGCAATAATGTTTCCGACACGCGCTAGCCATTCTGCGTCACTAATCAAAGGCAGTGAGTTACCAATACTCACCATTAAACCCGCTGCAGGCATAACGGCAATTACAACCATTAGGCATTTACCGAATTTTTGCCAAAACTCAAAACTGAGTAGTTTTTTCATATCAATCCTCCTACAAGATGAGATCTACTTCTACGCCAAAATGGTCGGAAACAATCGGTTTATTTTTCCCATTAAAAATAACCTGACTGGATAAAACCTTTTTTGCCTGATTTAAAAAAATATAATCTAATCGCTTTTCTTGACTATGGCCTTTCCAGCCGTCAATCGCTTTCTCTACAGTGATGCCGCTATCCTTCTGTTCTGCCATTTCAAATGTATCGAATAAGCCTAAGGATTTAATTTGTTGGTAAGCTTGTTGGTCGCTTATTGCATCGGTATTGAAATCGCCCATCAAGATTTTCAGATTCGCACTTTGACTTCGCTCTACAATATAACGAACATTATCAAGTTGGTTTTCCCCATCACAATTTGGCAAATTGATGTGGCAAGAATAACATTCAATCAATTGGCCTTGATATTCCACTGTCAAGCCAATGATTTTACGCGAAAGAATCGAGTCAAGACGTTGGTGTTGGCTACAATAAAACGCATCAACATCATAAACAGGCAAACGGGTTAAGAACGCAATACCTTCATCATATTTATCATAACCAATATGCGAATTGCTCCAAAAAAGCGAATATTTTTGTGCAACGCGTTGATTGATTTTATTCAACAGAATGACACCATAGTTATCTTGCTTTAATGTTGGCGAAATAGCAGAAGCAGACATCAATTGATTAACCTCTTGTAAGGCAATGATGTCATAACTCTTTTCCACAATAGTGTCAGCAAGAATCTCTATTTTTTCCGCTTGGTTAGCTTCTAACCAAGCGTGTACATTCAGGGTAAGTAGTTTCATTGCCTCCCCCTTAGTCCTCACTATGCCAAATATCTGCATTATATTGAGCGATAGTGCGGTCAGATGAGAAGAAGCCCGCTTTTGCGATATTATGAACCACTTTCTCATTCCAACTATCTTGATCTTCATAATCAGCTAAGATTTGTTCTTTCGCTTCGACATAGGCATTAAAGTCAATTAACGTCATAAACCAGTCTTTATTCAATAATTCGTTATAAAGACGTTCTAAACGTGTTTTATTCCCTAATTTCACCACGGCAGGATTAAGAATAAAATCAACCGCTCTTTTAATCTCTTTGTCGTTTTCGTAATATTCTTTTGAAACATAACCTGCTGTTTCATAAAGTTTAATAATGCTTTCTGAGTCTTTACCGAATGTATAGATATTTTCAGCACCAGCTAATTCTGCAATTTCAACATTAGCCCCATCCATTGTGCCTAACGTTAATGCGCCATTCAGCATAAATTTCATATTCCCTGTACCAGAAGCTTCTTTAGAGGCAAGTGAAATTTGTTCTGAAATATCGGTTGCTGGAATCAGTTTTTCCGCCACACTCACATTATAGTTTTCCACCAAATGCACGTTTAAATACTTATTCACTTTAGGATCATTATTGATTAACTCAGATAAGCAAAGAATTAAGTGAATAATATCCTGTGCAATCACATAAGCGGGTGCGGCTTTTCCGCCGAAAATCACGGTAATTTTACGTTTGGGTAATTTACCCGCTTTAATTTCTAAGTATTTATGAATCACATAAAGCGCATTCATTTGTTGGCGTTTATATTCATGGAAACGCTTAATTTGCGTATCAATGATTGAATTTTCATCTAAATCAATGCCTTTATTTTCTTTAAGGTACGCTTTTAGTGCTAATTTGTTTTCAAACTTAATTTTCGCTAATTGTTGATGAACCTTTTTATCATCTTTAAAGGCTAACAATTTTTCTAATTTCGTTGCATCATGCAAATACTCATCGCCAATCAATTCTTTAATGTAAGCCGCTAATGGTTGGTTAGAAAACTCTAACCAACGGCGGAAGGTAATGCCGTTTGTCTTATTATTGAATTTTTCAGGATATAACGCATAGAACGCTTTAAGCTCTGAATTTTTCAAAATCTCCGTATGTAATGCCGCCACACCATTCACAGAATTTGAAAAGTGGATGTCCATGTGCGCCATATGCACACGTTTTTGTTTATCAATAATTTGTACGGCAGGATCTTTATACTCGGCACGCACTAATTTATCTAATTTTTTAATGATCACCACTAAATGAGGCACCACTTCATCTAAATAAGCGAGTGGCCATTTTTCTAATGCTTCAGCCAAAATTGTATGGTTGGTATAGCCCACCATATTACGTACAATTTCAACCGCTTCTGCAAATTTAATCTGATGTTTTTCCGTTAATAAGCGAATTAATTCAGGAATCACCATTGAAGGGTGAGTATCGTTGATCTGAACATACGCATAATCGGCTAAATCATGTAAATTACTGCCACGTGCAATCGCTTCATCAATTAATAACTGTGCCGCATTTGATACCATGAAGTATTGTTGATAAATACGCAGTAATTCCCCATTTTTATCTGAATCATCTGGATAAAGGAATAATGTTAGATTTTCTTCAATCGCAGTTTTATCAAACTCGATACCTTTTTTAATCAGTTTAGGATTCACTGATTTGATATCAAATAAATTGAGATAGTTTTTTGTTTCTTTCTTATAACCTAAAATATCAATGCGATCTAATTTAGAGGTTAACGTAAATTTCTTAAATGGCACCTCATAGCTAATATCGGTTGGAATCAACCAAGAACTATCTTCAATCCAGTCATTAGGTTCCGCATGTTGTTCATTCTTTTTAAAGACTTGCTTAAATAGGCCATAATGATAATTTAAGCCGACCCCTTCCGCATTTAAGCCAAGGGTAGACATTGAATCAATAAAACAAGAAGCCAAACGACCTAACCCACCATTTCCTAAAGACGGTTCTGGCTCAATATCTTCAATATGGCTTAATGATTTACCCGCACTTTCTAATTCCGTTTTGATGTCTTGATATACACCAAGGTTAATCAGGTTATTAGAAAGTAATTTACCAATTAAGAATTCTGCAGAAATATAATAAATCTTACGTTTACCTGTGTTTTTAAGTTTATCTGCTGAGAATGTTTTTACGTAATTTAATAATTGAATATAAGTTTCTTTATCGCTTAATTGTTCAAGCGGTTTATTTATTTTATTTTTTACAAATTCACTAAATTTCATTATTATGTTTTTCCTGATTCGCACGTTGATATAACGTGGTCATTTTTGCTAAAAAGTCTTTTTTATCTTGCGTTAAATCAGATTGCTGCATTCTCCATTGCCAGTTTCCACCAATTGTTGAAGGAACGTTCATTCTTGAACGGGCTGGCAAATCTAAAACATCTTGCATTGTTGCAATCGCAGTATTGCTAACCGTCGCAAAAAGCTGACGAATCATCGCTTGGCAAATCGATTCATCCTCACGGCGGTGGGTATAATCATTGATATATTGCTGCTGTTGTTCAGTTAAGCTGTTATACCAACCATTAGTCACATCATTATCATGTGTGCCGGTATAAACAATGGAATGCGGAATGCAATAGTGCGGGCTATCTAAGCTTTTTCCGCTAACATCTTCAAAGCCAAATTGCAGAATCTTCATGCCCGGATAATTACAATCTGCAAGTAGTTTTCTGGCTTTATCATCAATATTACCTAAATCTTCGGCAATGATCGGTAAATCACCTAATTGCTCTTTAACGGCTTTAAATAAGTCATAACCTGGACCTGGCTGCCAGCTACCATCTTTAGCAACCTCTGCTTTTCCATCTACTTGCCAATAATCAGAGAAACCTTTGAAATGGTCAATACGCAGTACATCATAAATCTTGAAGCTTTCTTCAATACGGTGAATCCACCAAGTATAGCCTTGTTTTTTATGTTCTTCCCAATCGTAAAGCGGGTTACCCCAAAGCTGCCCCGTTGCACTAAATTGATCGGCTGGAACCCCCGCAACAAAAAGCGGATTACGTTCTTCATCTAATTGGAAGAGTTCTGGTTTTGTCCAAACTTCTACACTATCTGCTGCCACGTAAATCGGCATATCACCGATAATCTGAATGCCTTTTTGATTTGCGTAATTTTTTAATTCAGTCCATTGTTTGAAGAAGAAATATTGCGTCACTTTAAAGTACTGGATTTGCTCCGCTAACATGCTGCGATATTTTTCCAATGCACTTGGATCACGAGCCACAGCTTTTTTATCATCCCATTTTTGCAATGCTTGATTGCCGAAATGCTCTTTAATTGCCATAAACTCAGCAAAATCGTCTAACCACAAGCGGTTGTTTTTTTCAAAATTTTGGAAATCCGCTTGGAATGATTGATTCGCTAAAAAATTTTTCACTGCCGTTTCTAAAATTGGACGGCGAGCATAGAAGATACGTTCATAATCCACACTAGTTGGATCTTCACCAAAATTGACTGATGCATAATCCGCTTCTTTCAATAACCCCATTTGGGTTAATAGATCAAAATCAATAAGGTGAGTATTACCTGCAATTGCAGAGAAAGATTGATAAGGTGAATCACCATAACTGGTGGTGGTCAGTGGAAGAATTTGCCAATAAGTTTGTTTAGTTTCAACTAAAAAATCGACAAAATCATAAGCCGATTGCCCAAAACTACCAATTCCTAATGCATTTGGTAGTGAGGTAATGTGCATAAGAACACCACTTGAACGAGTAAGCATAATATTTCCTCTAGGAAGTTATCATTTTGGCTCATTCTAACCTAAACGTATTTTTATGCAACAACTTATACGTAAAAGTTAATAACATTTTCGTAAATATGTGACTTTTGTCACATTTTATACGTATAACATTTATGATTTTATGATATGCTATGACGACACCTATGGAACGAACGGTCGATAAAAGGATTAAAAATGAGCAAGTACAAGCAGGTCTATAACGAGATAAAGACCCAAATTAACAATGGTAATTTCGTACCATTGCAAGAGCTCCCGAGTGAAAATGAACTCATGCAAAGCTATGGTTTTTCCAAAGACACTATTCGAAAAGCACTTTCTTTACTTGAAATTGATGGCTATATTCAAAAGCAACAAGGCCGAAATTCGATTGTTTTAGAACATGATTTATCTAAACCACAAATGCTTTCTGAAATTAAAACCGTTAGCGAATTAAATAGTGCCTCAACCCATCAAGTGAAAACCACATTAACCAGCTTGTATATTGTGCAAGGCGAAGAAGAATTGATGGATATCTTTAATGTCAATGATCAGATCGATTTCTACCGCATTGCTCGTCTGCGTGAAATCGATGGCGAAGCGGTTGAATATGAGGTTTCTTATTTTGATCGCCGCATCGTGCCGTTTATTAGTCGAGAAATCGCAGAACACTCTATTTATCACTACCTGGAAAACGAATTAAAATTAAAAATTAGCCACTCACAACGAAAAATTGTCTTTCGCTATGCGAACGAAGAAGAAAAAAATGCGATCGATCTTGGTGAGTATGACATGGTTGTGAATGTGACGAGCACCACTTATTTGGCTGATGGGCGACCGTTTCAATATGGGAGTATTAGTTATCGACCAGATAAGATTGCATTTACATCAACCGCAAAACGACATGTCTAGTTTTTTTGTAAATGACAAGTTGTGATTAAAAATTCATAAAAAAAGTGCGGTCATTTTTAACCGCACTTTTTGTTTAAACTACTTTAACCAAAATTGTCCTTTTAAGAGCTTTCCTAGCGTCATCAGTACTAACCCACCAATCATCAAGTTAGCAAAGATAAACGCACCGTTTGCCAACCCGCTCAGTACGTTATGATGAACAAAAGAAACTGCCCCGTTTGCTAAAGAGGCTAATCCGAATGAAAAAGACCAAAAACCAATATTCATCCCTTTTTCACTAATCCAAGGGAAAAGGCGAATTAAAAAGAACATTTGTAAAAAGCCGTATCCCCATAAGAGCTTAACGAAAAGATCTATCTCTCCCCCATTAAGCGATAAGTAAGCCGACGATCCCACAAATGCCGGTGCTAAAATGATCCCCATGGTTGGACGAAATTGAGGTTCAATCTGCAACACACGTAAACGCTGTAATAATGCCGGTTCATAAATAATCCAAGCAATCATCCCCGCCCCTAAGAACAAATAGCCTAGATCTTGATATCCTAATAAGGCTAATGATGAGGCACTGGTGAAATTAGTCGCGACAGAGGGTAAATAAAATGGTGGCAATGTCGATTTCTGCTCAAATGTGCCATCTTTCCATAATGCACTAATACGCACAGAAGCAAATAACAATTGCCCAATCGTCCCGATCCAAATTAATCCCTCACCAATGAGAGGATACCAACGATATAGAATATCCCCGCTTAACATCGTTGTAATCGGTATTAAGGCAAGAAAAGAAAAACGTATCGGACAGCAATATTCATCGCGTACTTCGTGAGAGAAATAAATCATTTTATAAATATAAAGCAAGACGAAAAGTGCCCATACTGAAACAGAAATTAATCCAATAATATCACTTACATTCCGAGAAAAAGAGAGCGTATCGCCCATATGCAGCCAGGCTAAAGACAAGGCACCCAAGCCTAATGGAATCGCAAAATACCCAGTTGGCAAAGGAAAAGGTCGTTTATCAGTCATTATTATTCTCCTAAAATTGGTACCTTATAAGATTACCCATAAATGCGTGAATATTGATGTGGATTTATCTCAAAGACTAGAATAAAAATCTCATTTCTCTAGATGAAAGAAAGGGCTAATAAACATTAGCCCTAAATTAAATTAATATATTGTTAATTATTTGCAGATCACTTCTAATCCGCCCATGTAAGGACGTAATACTTCTGGCACAGTAATTGAGCCGTCTGCATTTTGATAGTTCTCAAGCACAGCCACTAATGTACGGCCTACCGCTAAACCAGAGCCATTCAATGTATGCACTAAGCGAGTTTTCTTATCCCCTTTCGCTTTGCAACGAGCTTGCATACGACGAGCTTGGAAATCCCACATATTAGAGCAAGAAGAAATCTCACGGTAAGTATCTTGTGCAGGCACCCACACTTCTAAGTCGTAAGTTTTGCAAGAACCAAAGCCCATATCACCAGTACAAAGTAATACTTTACGATATGGTAGATTTAAAAGTTGTAATACTTTTTCTGCATGGCCTGTTAATTCTTCAAGTGCTTCCATAGATTTATCTGGATCCACAATTTGTACCATTTCCACTTTATCAAATTGGTGCATACGAATTAAGCCACGGGTATCACGACCATAAGATCCCGCTTCAGAACGGAAACATGGTGTATGCGCGGTCATTTTGATTGGTAAATCTGCTTCATCAACAATCACATCACGAACAAGGTTAGTTACCGGTACTTCTGCTGTTGGAATTAATGCGTAAGGTTGTTCGCCTTCTAGCGCTAAAGTATGGAATAAATCTTCACCGAATTTTGGTAATTGACCTGTTCCATAAAGAGTCGCATGGTTGACTAAATAAGGTACATAAGCTTCTAAATAACCATGCTGTTCGGTATGAAGATCTAGCATAAATTGTGCTAATGCACGGTGCATTTTAGCAATTTGACCTTTCATTACTGCAAAGCGTGCACCTGCTAATTTAGCTCCTGCTGCAAAATCTAAGCCATTTGCATCTTCACCTAATGACACGTGATCTTTGATCTCAAAATCAAATGTACGCGGTGTCCCCCAACGTAAAATTTCTTTATTTTCAGTGTCATCTTTACCTAATGGCACTTCATCCGCAGGGATGTTTGGAATGCTTAACGCGATTTGATTGATTTCTGCTAACACGGCATCAAGTTTAGTTTTCGCTTCGTTAAGCTGTTCACCCATGTTATCCACTTCGGCCAATAATGGCGCAATGTCTTCACCACGTGCTTTTGCTGCACCAATAGCTTTGGAACGCGCATTACGCTCTGCTTGTAATGTTTCAGTTTTTACTTGTAAATCTTTGCGTTGTTCTTCTAATGCGGTAAGTTTTTCCGTATCAAGAATAAAGTTACGTTTTACTTTTAATTTTTCTGCTACTTCAGCCAGATTATTACGGAGTAAATTTGGATCGATCATTGGAATTCCCTATTTTTCATTATGAAACAGATACCTTTATTCTAGCGCGCTTTCGCCAAATAAACCAGTTAAAAGCCTGATTTTTCTTTTATTAACTCTTTCAAAAACATCAAATTTTATGACCGCACTTTGCCATGATTTAATTTTGTGATCTCTGTCAAATTCTGAGAATGAGACACTAGAAACAGCAAAAAAAAGTTCTATAATGAAAATGAACGTTAACCAAGAGGAGTAACCTATGTTTCCTGAATTCCGCGATTTAATCACTAAGCTTAAAAACAAAGATGCTTATTTTGATCGCTTGTTTGAAAAGCACAATGCATTAGACCAAGATATCAAAAATAAGATTGATAACATAGAACTCGCAACTCATACGGAAATTGAGAACTTGAAAAAAGAAAAATTACGGATTAAAGACGAGCTCTATCAATACTTGAAAAAGAAAGCAGCTGAGTAATTGGTTTAATGTAAAGACAAAGTGCGGTGAAATTTACCGCACTTTTTTATTTTAAGCGGTTTTGTTTTTTTGAGAGCCAAGATAAATTGCGACTAATGTCAGCACTGTCCCCGCCCATTGCCAATGATTGATGGGCTTATCTAATCCAAAATAATCAATTACGAGCGCCACCACCGGTTCAGAAAGAAGCAACAAACCAGTTAAACCTAACGACAAATAAGGAATGGTATAAGCAATCATGCCCCAGGCGACACATTGCATCACCGCCCCATAAATAAACACCAATCCCCAATCGGTGAAAGTGGTGGGATAAAGACTATCAGGATTAAAAATTAGCGAAGGAATAATTAAGACGAAAGCACCACTTAAGCTCAGAATAAACATGAGTGAGAATAAAGCCGTTGGTTCTTCTTCGTGTACTTTTTTAATCATAACCATTGAGGCTGCAAGCAAGCCAGCAGAAATGAGCCCAATGATAATGCCATACATGCCTTCAAAATTATGCTGTAGCTCTTCCCCTGAGATTAAAACAACACCAACAACTGCTAAAAAAAAGCTTAATATTTGTAACTTACTTTGGCATTCACCAAAGAAAAAATAGCCAATTGCTGACAAAAAGAAAATCTGCAAGCTATTCAGCAACGTTGAAATACCCGGCCCTACGGCATATACACTTTCATGCCAAAAAGATAAATCAAAAGCTAAAAAAATTCCGGCTAATACAGCATACATCATCGCTTTACGACTTTTAGGAAAACGCTGTCTTTTTAATTTCATTAAAAACCAGAAAATAAAAGAGGCAATGAGTAAGCGCCAGAACGCAATGGCATAACCTCCCACTGGCACAAACTTAACAATTAGGCTTCCTAAACCGAATAGCACGCAGCCCACGACTAACATCGGGGCGGCGTAAGATTTTATTTTGTCCATTAAATAAACATCGCCCAGACTGGCAAGCTACTAGCCATAAAGAATAAAATGAGTAGGCTGTTATAGCTGAGTTTCCATTTATTTACACTGTGTAAGAGCAATACACCCGCTATCACTAAGTGAAGCAGAAAATAAATGCCGTATGCGAAAACGTTCGAATAAACGACCGCACTTGTGCCTTGATAAACAATAAAAATCAGTACTGCCAACGCATTAAGGGCAAGCAATAAAATCATCAATAATGGTAGTAATGCAATGAAACCTTGCAGACGATTACGAGAAACAGACAAACATAAATTCGCTAACAATACGCCCATTAAAGCTTGTGCCAGTGGGTTATATTGCACGAAATTCGGTGTTGGATTGCCGAAGAAAATCATCAAATAGGCAATGACACCAAATCCACTCACCAAAGATGCCATTAAGAGAAAACCACGACGAGCAACTTCATCTTTAGGTTGTTTCCATACTGCATATACAGCAGATAATCCGCATAAACTGACAATATCAGTCATCACGTAATGATGTGGTGAGGCCAAGCTCATCCCTAGCCAAACGAACCAATAAAGTGCAAAACAGACATTTGCTTTAATTAAACGTCCACGCTGCCCTGGGCAAATTTCGCCTTTAATAAAGGCAACTAAACAAAGCAATTGGGCAATCAGCACGCCAAAGGCTAAATGAGGAATCAATTTTTCAGCAAGTTGCAAAGATTCTATAAAAAAATCGACCATTAATAGCAACCCAATTGGCAATATCGCAAGAAATGCGGCCAAGGGTTTGGATTGTTCTTCTGACATAAAATTCTCGATTAGAAAAAGAAGGCGTCATTATGCCAAAATTTACGGCTTTTTTTAATGGCTTTCGTGCATTTTGCCTCATTCCCTTTTAAAATAAGCAAAATGATAACCGCACTTTAGGAACCACAAAAAATGCTATTAAGCGTACTTTATATTATTGGAATTACCGCCGAAGGAATTACCGGCGCATTAGCCGCTGGACGAGAAAAAATGGATATTTTCGGGGTAATTATTATCGCCTGTGTAACGGCGATTGGCGGTGGTACAGTACGCGATGTATTATTAGGGCACTACCCTGTTGGCTGGGTTAAACATCCTGAATATTTCATCATGGTAGCTGGTGCGGCAGTATTAACCGTTTTTATTGCGCCCTTCATCAAACATTTTATGCGCTACTTTCGTACCATTTTCTTGGTGTTAGATGCCTTAGGATTAATCGTGTATTCCATCATCGGTGCGCAAATTGCCATTGATATGGGTTATGGCTTTACCGTGACATCCATTGCGGCAACCGTGACAGGGGCATTTGGTGGTGTGTTGCGTGATTTACTTTGTAACCGCATTCCCCTTGTATTCCAAAAAGAACTTTACGCCAGCGTGTCATTCTTCTCCGCGGCTATGTATATGGCATTCCAACACATTCAATTAGATCATACATTTACAATTTTACTGACTTTATTCAGCGGTTTTTCATTGCGTTTACTTGCTGTTCGATTTGGTTGGGGACTACCCGTTTTCGATTTCCAAGAGCAAGAAGAGGAAACTCATGATAAATTACCGAAGAAAACGAAATAATTAAAAGGAATAATTATGTTAGAACAAATGGGCAAACAGGCCAAAGATGCAGCCTTTATTTTAGCGCAGTTAAATACCACTGAAAAAAATCATGCGCTCAGTATTATTGCGGAACAATTAGAACAACAAGCTGACCGTATTCTAGTCGCAAACCAAAAAGATATTGAAATTGCGAAACAAAATGGTTTATCTGAAGCCTTAATTGATCGTCTTTTATTAACCGAAGAGCGCCTAAAAGGCATTGCAAATGATGTGCGCCATGTGATTTCGCTCGCGGATCCTGTGGGGAAAATCATTGATGGTGGCACCTTAGATAGCGGATTAAAGATTGAACGAGTTCGTACTCCACTTGGTGTGATTGGTACTATTTACGAAGCACGTCCCAATGTCACCATTGATGTGGCGAGCCTTTGCTTAAAAACGGGCAATGCCGTAATTTTACGTGGTGGAAAAGAAACACAACATTCCAACCAAATTTTAGTAGAAGTGGTACAAAATGCCCTTGAACAAGCGGGATTACCACGCCATGCAGTCCAAGCCATTACGGATCCGAATCGTGAACTTGTGATGCAACTGCTTAAATTGGATCGCTATGTGGATATGATTATTCCTCGTGGCGGTGCGGGCTTACATGAGCTTTGTAAACAACATTCTACTATTCCGGTGATTGTCGGTGGTGTTGGTGTTTGCCATCTTTTTGTGGAAGAAAGTGCTGACCAAGAAAAAGCCCTTGCGGTGATTGCGAATGCAAAATGCCAACGTCCAAGCACATGTAATACGTTGGAAACGCTTTTAGTTCAACGCTCGATTGCAGAAACCTTCCTACCAAAACTCGCGAATTACTTAGCCGAGAAAAAAGTGAAATTCCATGCAAAATCGACCGCACTTTCGATTCTTCAAGCTGCAAATATCGATGTGCAAGAAGTGACTGAACAAGCGCTACGCCAAGAATGGGGCTCATTGGATCTCAATGTTGTGGTGGTTGAAGATATGGATGCGGCGATTGCTCACATTCGTGAATATGGCACACAACATTCAGAAAGTATCTTGACGGAAAACCAACGACTAGCCACACAATTTATCAATCAAGTGGATGCAGCAGCCGTGTATGTGAATGCAAGTACTCGATTTACCGATGGCGGACAATTTGGTTTAGGTGCAGAAGTGGCGGTAAGCACTCAAAAACTTCATGCTCGTGGCCCAATGGGATTAGAAGCCTTAACCAGCTATAAATGGGTTTGTGTTGGCGATTACACTTTCCGCAAATAATCTGTTCCATCCATAAAAAAACCGCACCTTGAAACAATCAAAGTGCGGTTATTTTTTATCTCGTTTTTAGTGTTTATCGAATAATTTCATTGCTGGTAATACAATTGCACAAGCAATCGCGCCTACAATCACACCTACGACTAACGTCGCCACATTACCTAATAAGCCATCTGCTAATTGATAATCAGCGAGCAAATGATGAATGAAATCGACATTATGTACGAAAATACCACCACCGACTAAGAACATTGCGAGTGTACCGATAAAACTAAGTGAACGCATAAATTTAGGCATAATCACTAAAATTGCGTTCCCGATTGACTTCGCTACGCCACCTCTTTTGATAAGGTATAAACCGAAATCATCTGCTCTAACAATCAATGCGACCAAACCATAAACAAAAATAGTGATTCCGATACCGACTATTGAAAGGGAAATAATGCGGGTCAGCAAGCTCGCTTCAGTTAATTCACCTAATGCAATAATGATAATTTCAGCGGAAAGAATAAAATCGGTACGAATTGCCCCTTTAATTTTAGCGGCTTCATTAAAGGTTGTTTTTTCTTCATGCTCTTCGTGAGCAATAAATTTATGTAGAATTTTCTCTACACCTTCAAAACACAAATACGCCCCACCAATCATCAGAAGCGGCACGATCAACCAAGGTAAAAACGCAGAAAGCAATAAAGCAATTGGAATTAAAATGATTTTATTGACTAACGATCCTTTGGTGACAGCCCAGACAATGGGTAATTCACGATCGGAAGATGCCCCTGTTACCTGATTAGCATTTAAGGCTAAGTCATCGCCTACCACACCAACGGTTTTCTTGGCTGCCATTTTGGTCATTAAGGCAACATCATCAAGAATCGATGCAATGTCATCAATAAGGGTAAAAAGAGAGCTAAACGCCATATTCTTTCCTTTATAAAGTTAAAATTTAGAGAAATGAGTTTTAGACTGGTCGAATGCTTTCGACATCCAACTTCGCATCAAACTCTTTTTGTAATAAAAGCAGTTTTTTATCTTGCTGCAAATCAGTACGTGCCTGTTCACGTAAGTCTTGATAAACTTTTTTACGGTAATCCATCGGTGTTAAAACATCGGAATCTTCAACAAAAATAGATAATTTGACTGGTTTTTCATATAAACGTTCAAGATGATCCACTAGATTTTTAATATTTCGATCTTGTTTTAAATGCGCTTTTTCAGAATGAAGCCCGAGTTGAATTTCATCTTCTGTTTGCGACTTAATGAAGCAATTTAATGCTAACTCTTTTGAAAAGCCAATCACACCAGAACGTTCGACAATATCCGTCCAAGGATCTTGTTTTTGCGTAATTTGAATAATTTTCTCACGCAATTCTGGTGTCACATCTTTCAACATTGCCTGTTTAATATCAGAAGGACGCACACCACTATCTACTTTGGCTAAATCCGGATTACTCCACTCCCAACGGTAGGTTTCCGCATCGAGAATTTCTTGCTCTTCCGCATCCATTTCAGCATTGTCATCAATGGTATTTTCAACCGTCTCAATACCTTGCTTTAACTCGTCAGCTTGTTGAGTCATTGGATTTAGTACCGCTACTTTCGTTTGCGTCGCTTTCGTTTGCGCAGCTTTCGGTGGTGTCATCTCTCGCACAGGAAGTGCGGTCATTTTTGGCGAATTTTTTTGCTCATCTAACTCTTGGAGGTAATGCAAGGTTTCTTCCACTGCGGCTTGCTGTTCATCATGATGATGCTGGCGCTCTGATTGCTCAATTTTCGTTAATTGATTCAATGCCTCTAGCGCAGCAAGGCTGGCTAAATTCAATGAAGATGAGGTTTGAGTGGAAACAGGTTGAGAAGTTGAAGAATGCATAGCCGCTGATTGAACCATTGGCTTTTGCACTTGTGCAGAATAATTTGCTTTGATGTTTTGCGACAGCACCGGCATATCCACATAACCAGAAACAGGCTGATTTTCAACCGCACTTTTCTGTGTATTTTGTTCAGGGGATAGCCCGCCTTGTTTAGGCGTTTGTGCTGCCGTAAGGAACTTTGGGTGGAATGCCAATGCCCTCAATAATGTCATTTCTGCACCAATTCGACGATTTGGTGCGGAGGCCAATTCTTTTCGACCCGATACAATTACTTGATAGAAGAATTGTACGTCTTCCGGTGAAATATGTTTGGCTAGAAAACCTAAGTGATCGTTTTCATCTGTCACACTTTTAGCGAGCAACTGCATTAATGCAATTTGATGTAATTTCTCAGCCGTTTCTGCCAGTAACTCATCCCAATCGCCCGCTTTTTCTGCCACCGTTTGGATGGTTTTCATTAAACGCTCACCGTTACCTTGATGTAAGGCGTAAATGATTTCAATCGGTTGGTCTTCATCTAATAGCCCAAGCATGGTATTCACCACATCGGTGGAAACTTTACCGTTGCCCATGGCTATCGCTTGATCCGTTAAACTTAAGCTATCACGAATACTACCTTGTGCCGCTTTGGCTAATTTATCTAATGCTGGCGCATCAAAAGGAATATTTTCGGCAGTAAGCACGTGATTAAGATGTGCTGAAATTTGCGGTTCATCTAATGCTTTAAGATGAAATTGCATACAACGGGATAAAATCGTAATTGGCAATTTTTGCGGATCCGTTGTCGCGAGTAGGAATTTCACATATTCAGGTGGTTCTTCCAAGGTTTTTAACAACGCATTGAAAGAATGGCGAGAAAGCATATGGACTTCATCGATAAGATAGACTTTATAACGCCCCACTACCGGCTTATATTGCACATTGTCTAATAGCTCACGGGTATCTTCTACTTTAGTACGAGAAGCCGCATCGATTTCAATTAAATCAATAAAGTTGCCCGCTTCGATCGCTTTACAGTTTTCACATTCACCGCAAGGATCGGCAGTAATACCATTTACGCAGTTCAAGCCTTTCGCAAATAAACGAGCAATGGAGGTTTTACCCACGCCACGGGTGCCGGAAAATAAATAAGCATGATGTAAACGGTTTTCTTTTAAACCGTTTTCTAAAGCAGTGAGCACATGACTTTGTCCCACTACTTCAGAAAAGTTTTTTGGTCGCCATTTTCTGGCTAAAACTTGGTAGCTCATCGCATCCCTTTAAAAATTAATGGCCTTCAAAATTCACTAAGGTGTAGCAATCAATGCCTAAATCACGTAAGCGTTTTTCGCCCCCTAATTCTGGCAAATTAATCACAAAGGCAGCATGTTTCACTTCACCACCTAAACGTTGAACTAATTTCACGGTAGCTTCAACTGTTCCCCCCGTTGCTAACAAATCATCAATGATTAACACGTTATCACCTTGTGAAATCGCATCTGTATGCAATTCAAGGGTGTCTTGACCGTATTCTAATTGATAAGACTGTGCGATCACTTCACGCGGTAATTTGCCCGGTTTACGAACGGGGATAAATGGCAAGCCTAATGCTAATGCAACTGGCGCACCAAAAATAAATCCACGAGACTCGGTACCAATTACTTTTGTGAGACCTTGATCTTTATACTTTTCAACGATCAAATCGATTGTCGCTTTGAAAGCCGCAGGCACTTCGAGTAAGCTCGTGATATCACGGAAAATGATGCCTTCTTTTGGATGATTTGGGATAGATTTGATAGAAGATTTGATTAATTCAAGTTGTTTGTTCATAAATAATTGCTCAAAAAAGAGTAAGAAAAAATCCTGTTTTTAGGCTCGCATTCTAGCATAGAAAAATACAAAAGTGCGGTGAATTTTGACCGCACTTTTGTAAATAAAATGAATTAATCTGGGTAAATATCTTCCCCGTCTTTTCGGGTACGAAGAAGCTGTAAAATCCAGACATATTGTTCGGGTGTTGGTGTAACGAAATACTCAATTTCCTCGTTCATCGCACGGGCTGATTGCTCAGGATCGTCGCTTAATTGCATCGGTGGACGAATTTCCATTTCATACTTGCCATTCTTAGCGTTATAGCGTGGGAACATCGGAATAACCACCGCTTTTGCCAATTTCGCCATTTTGTTTAGTCCTGGAAGTGTGGCTTTATAAGTGGCAAAGAAATCCACAAAGACACTTTGCTCTGCACCAAAATCTTCATCAGGAAGATAATACCCCATTTGACCTTGTTTGATGTGTGCTAAAAATGGCTTAATCCCATTTTGGCGTGCATGCATTTTTCCGCCAAAACGCTGACGCGCTAAAGTCCATAACCAATCCACCAACGGATTTCGGTGTGGGTTATACATTGATGTCATCGGCATGCCGTGTGTATGTAAAATAATGCCAGATGCATCAATCGCCCAACCATGTGGTACCATCAAAATAATGTTATGCCCTTCTGCTTTGGCCTGTTTGATATGCTCAAGGCCAATGAATTCGCTACGTTTTTGTAAATGTTTTTTTGAACGAATAGCAATTTCACCGATACCGAGCATTACTTGAGCAACCGTCACAAACATGTCTTCAATTACTTTGTTACGTTTCTCTTCTGTCCAATCTGGGAAACAGAGTTTCAAATTAATTTCTGCACGAATACGTGGTTTACCGATTTTTTTCGTGAGTGCACGAGCCAGTTTCTCTGCTAATTTATCGCGTAAACGAAACGGTACAAAAGCCAATAACAAAAGCACAAAAATACCAAGCCAAATCCCCCAATTTTTAGGGTGCAAATATGACCATGAAAAATGTGGTTCATAGCCCGTTCGTGCTGTAATACGTAATTTTTTTTGAGAATCTGTCATAATTAATTGTTAAAAATGAAACCAACCTTGATCATACGCCATTTTTATCGTCATGATAAATGACATAATCACCACCATCGGTCTGATCAGTTGTTTGCCTTTTGCCATCACCATTTTAGCCCCTAAATTGGCACCTATCAGACTTCCTGCCATCATCACTAAACCGACAGTCCAAATCACATGACCACCAATAAAGAAGAAAATTAATGAAGCAAAATTAGAGGTTAAATTCATCACTTTGGCATGCGCAGTCGCTTTAGTGAGGTTAAATCCAAGTAACGTCACACAAGCCAGATTCATTAATGAACCCGTCCCTGGTCCGAAAAAGCCGTCATAAAAACCCAGTAATGAACCAAAACATAACGCAAAAACAGCGTAAGAAATGCGTTGTTTACGATCACTTTCGCCCAATTTAGGCGTAAATAAAAAGTATAGACCTATCGCTAAAATGAGAAATGGAAGCCCTTTTTTAATTAATGACGCATCTAAACTTTGAATAAGCAAGGTACCAATCACCGAGCCGATAAAAATCACCAGTAAGATGAAAGAAAACTCCGATAAATTGACCGCTCTTTTACGCAGAAAGTAAATACTTGCCGACAACGCGCCACCAAACGCTTGTAATTTATTTGTACCTAACGCCATCGCAGGTGGCATGCCTGTCATTAATAAGGCAGGGATTGTAATTAAGCCTCCACCACCCGCTATCGCATCAATAAATGCGGCAATAAAGGCAGCAGCAAAAAGCATGGCTAATATATCAATCCCCAATTCCATTATTTCACTCCTACTCTAACCATTCGCTACTATTTGGCGAACTCAACACTTGTTGGCACAAAAACGGTTCTGGTGGTGTCACTTTTGGTTTAGAAGAGCCTGAACCTGGTTTTGCAGGCTCAAACCAAGAATAAAGTTCATCGCCACAACCATCGCCTGCTGGTACCGGTGCTTGATCTTCACAATAAGCGGCATCTTTCGGACAAGCAATACGCACATGGAAATGTGAATCATGCCCAAACCATGGACGAATTTTGTGTAACCAAGCACGATCGTCTCCCGCAGTTTGACAAAGTTTTAATTTAATCGCGGGGTTCACAAAAATACGCGTGACTTTTGGATCTTGTGCTGCCAGTTTAATTAACGTTGCATGATTGTTATTCCACACATTTTCATCAACACGTTGTGTTTGACGGTTTACAACAAGCAGGCCTTTTCCATCAGAATTTAACGCTTCACTGTCTGTCATAGTGCCCATACGCAACCAAATATCCGCATCTAACCCCATTTGATGGCTTGCATGTCCTGTTAAAAAGCGACCACCACCTGGCATAGCAATATCCCCAACTAACATCGTTGGTAAGCCTGCTGACTTCGCCTTTTGTCCAAGGCGCTGTAAATAGGCAATCATATCCGGATGACCATAGTAGCGATTTTTATTCATACGAATAACTTGATAGCCCTCACCTTTATAAGGCAATGGCTCCGCCCCGATAATACAACCATTTGAATAGCTGCCGATTGGATTCGCTTTACCGTCTGTTGCTGGAATTGGACGTTTAATTCGTTGCCAGTCTTGTGGCGAGGCCGTTGTTTGTAGCGAGAAAAAAACACTCCCTAAAACAACCGCACTTGAAAGTAATTTTGCTAAAGATTTATTCATAAGATTTCCTAAACGAATGACCTTATCTTCAATAAAAGAAAAAATAAGCTTAATTTAAAAGAGTTATCTACATTGCGCCTTAAAACGCAATAAATGGTCGAGTAACACAATCGCAACCATTGCCTCTGCAATAGGGACTGCTCGGATACCTACACAAGGATCATGACGGCCTTTTGTTACCACTTCAACAGGCTCACCTTCTAAATTAATCGAGCGTCCAGGAATAGTAATACTGGATGTTGGTTTTAGAGCAATGGTCGCAATAATTGGCTGACCTGAGCTAATGCCACCTAAAATCCCCCCTGCATGGTTGCTTTCAAAACCATTGGGTGTCATTTCATCACGATGTTCACTTCCACGCTGTTCAACCACGGCAAAACCATCGCCAATTTCTACACCTTTAACGGCATTAATCCCCATTAAAGCATGGGCTAAATCTGCATCAAGTCGATCAAAAACAGGCTCACCTAAGCCAACAGGGACATTTTCTGCAATCACCGTTAGTTTAGCGCCAATCGAATCCCCTTCTTTTTTCAATTCACGGATTAATTCATCGAATTTTTCGACCGCACTTTCATCTGGACAAAAAAATGGATTACTGTTGACTTTATCCCAATCAATTTTGCCGACAGTTTGTGGCGCAATCTTTACTTCGCCAATTTGGCTTAAAAAACCACGCACTTCAATGCCAAACTGCTCACGTAAATATTTCTTCGCAATCGCACCTGCAGCAACACGCATGGCGGTTTCTCGTGCAGAAGAACGACCACCACCGCGATAATCACGAATACCGTATTTTTGTTGATAGGTAAAATCTGCATGCCCAGGACGGAAACGATCTTTGATATCACCATAATCTTGTGAACGTTGATCACCATTTTTAATGATCATTCCAATGCTGGTACCGGTTGTTTTACCTTCAAATACCCCAGATAAAATCTGTACTTCATCGTTTTCACGACGCGGTGTGGTATAACGTGATGTACCGGGTTTACGACGATCTAAATCAGGTTGAATATCGGCTTCCGATAATTCAAGATTCGGTGGCACACCATCAACGATGCAGCCTAATGCAATACCATGTGACTCCCCAAAGGTTGTCACACGAAAAAGTTGTCCGATAGTATTCCCTGCCATATTTTCTCTCTTTAATTAATGATTTTGGGCTAATTTTGCCACATCAATAAATGGAATTTCTTCGCCTGTATCTTTATTCTTAATAAAGATATCTAATTGATTGAATGCAATATCAATATTATTTTCTGCAAATAACTCATTCACACGGCGATTGAGTGCATCAAGCGTATCATTTCGCTCAGATACTTGCCCTACATAAACACGTAATTCGTGATCTAATGTACTTGCCCCAAAGGTCAAGAATAATGCTCTTGGTTCTGGATCTTTTAAGACACTTGGTTGCTCATGCGCGGCTTGCAATAATAAGCGTTTCACCAGTTCTAAATCTGATCCATACGCCACCCCAACGGACACGACTAAACGAGTAACGGTATTAGATAATGCCCAGTTAGTCACTTGTCCAGTAACAAAAGATTTATTTGGCACAATTACTTCTTTTCGATCCGGATCAATCATGGTAATAGCGCGAATACGGATTTTTGCCACAGTACCCGTTACATCATTGATGGTTACGGTATCGCCCACACGAATTGGACGTTCAAATAATAAAATGATACCGGAAACAAAGTTCGCAAAAATTTCCTGCATACCAAAACCGAGACCAACGGAAAGGGCGGCAAATAACCACTGTAATTTAGACCATGACATCCCTAGCGTTGAAAATGCCCATGCGCCACCCACTGCAACCAAGATATAGGTTAATAATGTTGTAATGGTATAAGGCGTACCTTGCGAAAGTTTCACTCGCGAGAAGAGCAATATTTCTAAAATACCTTGAATGTTACGCACTAAAATATAGGTAATCACAACAATGATTAACGCAACAATCAAGTTAAAGAGTGAAATCGTTTCTGTCACCACGCCAGCTTCAGTTGTTGAAGTTTGTTGCCATAAAGTAATATCACGCAAATAGCTTACAACGGTCACTAAATCTGACCAGACATAATAGAAGATGGCAAAAAGTGCGGTCCAAATAAAGAGATCGGCAAAGCGTAGTAACTGGCTACGTACTTCATTTAAGGCTAATCCCTCTTCTTGTTCGGTAATCACGACCACATCATCAGAGGCTGAAGCATCACTTGAATCTTGTTGTTTTTGCTGACGCTTTTCTTGTAAACGACGATAAGCTAAACGTCTTGATGCAACAGTCACACCGCGATAAATCGTATGACGCACCAACGACCACACAACCCATGCAATGTAGGTATTAATAATATGCGTAATTAAATTTAAGGCGGTGTAATAATAGCCTAAAGCAATTAGCGCAATTAAAATAACAGGGACCAATTGCAATAAAACGCGCATAATTTTTAAAAGCGTTCTATCACGCTGATCCGTTGTGCTTGAACTCAAGGATTTTTCTGTACGAACAAAACGTGGTGCAATAATCACAATACAGAAAAGCAACGCAACAATGGTATTTATTTCACCCAATACGTCATTTGCTAAGCCTGTATCCATTACATTACTGAAAATTGATGTATTCAGTAATAACACAACAGAAACAATAATACGTTTCGTAACATCTTGTAGGCTAGCTGCACTCTCTTTAGCAAAACCAAAATGGCGCACTAAAATACCATTCGGACGAAGAATAGCTAAAACAAAACTAAAGAACCACCAATAGCCCGCCATGCTAAGCGACCACTCCCAAAACTCTTGTGGATTTTTCACAAAGAAAAAGCCTAAAAGTTGGCAAGTCGCTAAGAACCACAGGGTGCCTGATAACGATAAAAGCGCCGTATAAAATAACGCAAGTGGCGTATGCCATTGGCTATCCGAACGAAGCGTGTTAATCTCACCATTAATCACAGCTAAGCGTTGTTTAATCGACTCTTTAAATTTAAAAATCAATCCACCAATCACAAACAAAATAAAGACGTAAGTGAGTAAATATGGCAAATTATCAAAGTTTGTCGGAAAGCCGATTTTCTTTCCAATGCCATCAAATTGTGCTTTGAGTGACATCGGTAATTTCTTGAACCAATCAAGATTAATTGGATTATTACTTTTTACCCAGAAACTTTGTTGGTCGAGTTTAGACTGAATCTGATCACTGATTTGAGTAATTTGCTGTTGGGTTAACTCTAAGGAAATCGCCAAATTCAATTGGTTATTCAACGACTTAATTAAATCTGACCCTACTTTACGACGTTCAGTGAGTAAATTGGTTAATTGTGTTTTTTCTGCCGGTGTAAACGATTTATTTTCATCCTGCTCTATTTTACTGATGTAAGCATCAATATCATAAAGCTCATTACGTTTCTGCGTAATATCGAAGATCTGTACACGCAAATCCGCAATTTGCTTTGAAAGACCTTGAATATTTAAATTGGTCGGTAATTTTTGTTTTTGTTGCTGAATAATGCGAGAAAGCACCAACGTGCCTTGTAACGCACTGATTTGCTCATCAATGGTACGCTGTGTCTGCGTCAAGTTATCCAATACATTTCGCATGCGCAATTCATCTTGCGTTAATGTATTGGTTTTCTCAGTTTGCTCAAGTAAATATTGGCTAAGCTGTGCATTCAAATTCAATTCTTTCTGAATCAACGGATTTTGCTCAACATTTTGGCTTTGTTGTTGTGCTTGCTCAACTTGGTTTTGTGTTTTAGCCAAATTCTTTTGATTAATCACGTCTTGAATGGCGGCAATTTCTTTCTGTAGCGCTTGAACACGCGCATTCAATAGCTCATATCGACTTTGATAAAGTACTGTCAACTGATCACTATTTTTTAATAGCACTTGATTATAGATATTTTTTAGTTCTATCAGTTGCAATTCAAGCTGAATTTGCTGTTTTAATAGCGAACTAGTTGTTGGGTCAGCCAATTTCTGATTCAATTCTTGCGTACGTTTAACATTATCTGTTAAGGCTGTTTGGGCGCGTTCGGATACAGCGCTTTGCCCTGCAAGTTGTGCATTCACTGCACTTAATGCAGATTGAGCATCTTGTTGTTGATTGGTCAGTTTCTCAACCTGAGCCTGTAAAGTCGCTAAACTTTGCGAAGCATAATCGGTGTTATTTGGCGTGCTTAGCTGTTTTTTAAGATTTTGAAGATCGGCATTATTCTTCTGAATTTCAGAATCTGCATCAATAAGCGTATCTTGCAAATCGTTATTATTTTTTTGCTGTGTTTGAATTTGTTGCAAGAAATCAAGCGAAGCCTGGATTGTCGTGACGTTATTTGTTTTTTCATCACCATCTGGTAATTTTTGTGCCTCGGCTAATTCACTTTTTAGTGTTTTTTCCGTCGGTAAATCAGCATTATTATTCTCTGCCCAAACAGGCTGAGAAAGCGCCAGCGTAAAAACAAATGAAAGACCAAGTGCGGTCAAAACTCGAGAGATATTTTTCATTAAACTAACTTTCCTATTGTTGCGACAGCCAATCGGCGAGTGCTTTGCGAGAAATCTTTATTGCCTCTTGGATTAAATCCTGAGGGAGTTCATAGTAGGCAACGGGTTGTTTAAATCGCTCCAATCGCCCTTGTAAAAAAACGTTGAGAGATTCGACCGCACTTTCAGTAAACGGCATATGAAATTCCACCAACGCTACTGGGCGTTGACCAAATTCCTCATCATGTTTAGGTAAAACAAAGACTTGTTTCACCAAATCTGATTGTGCAATCACCTTTTCAATTTCTTCCGGCTGAATATTTTCACCGCCAGAAATAAACATATTATCCAATCGGCCTTGAATAACTAATTCGTCATCAAGCCATTGAGCTTTATCTTTTGTTTGGAACCAACCTTCGGCATTGGTGAGTGGAACAATATGTTCTTCTCGCCAATATCCCATGGCAAGTCCAGCACCTTTTAGCCAAACTTCTTCATTAACTAACTTGAACTCTCGCCCAAGTAAAGGTTGACCTACACCAATTTTTCCATCCGATTGTTTAGCGAATACGGTAGAAGCCATTTCTGTCATACCATAACCGGAATAGCTTCGAATACCTAATTCACTTAACATTTGGGTTAATTTTACAGGGATTTGTGTCCCACCTAATAACACGGCTTGTGTTTGAACTGGCTGAGGATGCTCCGTCAAATAATCAAACCAACGCTGTAATTGCGTTGGCACGAGAGAAACATGGGAAACTTCACCAATAGATTGATAAAAATCTTCTTTCGGTAGTACCAAGGTTGCTCCCGCATACAGCCAACGCCACACAATGCCTTGTCCGGAAACATGATAAATCGGTAAGGAAAGTAGCCATGATTGATCTTTGCCAAAATTCATTAAGGCACAAACGCCTTCCGCATTAGTTAAATGAGCAGAAACATTATGCACAACAGCCTTAGGCAAACCAGTCGAACCCGATGTTAAGGTCATCGTTGCCGCTTTTGTAAAATCCACTTTATGTTCGGGTAATGCTTTAACAGCTAAATAATGAATATCTTCGGTTTGATAACAAAAATCCACACCATACACTTGGCACAACTCTTCTCTTTTTTCTTGAAGAAATGCCGGATTGATACCTAAAATTTTTGCGCCTAGCTGAATAACAGCTAAATAAAGAAATAAGATCTGTTCTGAATTTTTACCACAAAAAGCAACCGCACTTTGAGCTGTCACACCTTGTTGTAAAAGAAAGGCTTCCACTTGATTAATTTTCTCAGCAAGTTCCCCCCAAGTAAAAGGATTGCCCTGCGAATTTCGCAACGCGATCTGATTTGCATATGCTGAATTTTGGGCAAATGCTTGCCAAGGGAATTTTTGCATTGACTTAGTTGCTAACGAAATAAGGGCGAACTTCGTCGATTAAATATTCCGGCAAATGCATAGATTGCATCGCCCCTTCTAGCATAAGCATCTTACGATTACTATTGGTATTGGTAATCACCCAATATGGTGTGTCAGGAATTTGTTTTGGTTTCGTGTGATTACCCGCCACTAGTAAAGTCCCTTCATCACGAGCAAAATACACACGAGTACGGCCTTGTAAGCTTTCAGTTGCCTGTGCAAAGCTTTCTGGATTGGTACGATAAAGCGTACGCAATATACTTAAAAAACGCACAACGGCTTTTGGCTCTTCTTTAAATTCAGCAGAATTCAAGAGTGCACGGACTTTATCAACAATATGATTAATTGCTTCGTCCGATTGTTTTTTCACTGCTTTTGGCGGTTCGACAGGTTCAACTTTTGGCTGAGATGCTTCGGTTGTTTTTTCCGCTAAAACAGGCTCAGAATGCACCGCACTTTTTGTGTTTTCAGTTGATACGTCTGATTCAAAGAAATCAACCTTGCTTGTTGCGTGAGCGGGTAAATTCAACAAACGGCGAAGAATATCAGAAGCACTTTCTCCAATAGACTGAGTTTGTGCAGCAATGTATTGATATAATTCTTCATCAACTTCAATTATCTTCATTTTTTTCTCTCCGTTTGCTAAAATTTTCACCCATTATAACGATTTCTAACCAAATTCTCACGCAAAATATATGTCATCTTCCCAATTATTAAACTATCAATTTCATCAAACAAAACAAGTAATTAATTCACCTACCTTAGTTTTTATTCACGGCTTATTTGGGGATATGAATAATCTTGGGGGTATCGCCCGTGCATTTAGCGATAACTATAACATTTTACGAGTAGATTTACGCAATCACGGACAAAGTTTTCATTCAGAAACAATGAATTACGATGTCATGGCTGATGATGTATGGCAACTTATCGATCATCTTAAATTAGATAAAGTGATCTTAATTGGTCATTCAATGGGCGGAAAAACAGCAATGAAAATGACCGCACTTCAACCACAGCGCGTGGAAAAATTGGTTGTCATTGATATTGCACCTGTGGCTAATAGCAGTGCGGGACATGATGATGTGTTTCGTGGCTTGTTTGCAGTGAAAAAAGCTCAGTCACAAACTCGTCAACAAGCTAAGCCTATTTTAGAAAGTGAAATTGCCGAGCCTAGCGTGGTGCAGTTTATGTTGAAATCTTTTGAACCGACTTCAAGCGAATATTTTCGTTTCAATTTGACCGCACTTTTTAAGCATTATGCGGAACTGATGGATTGGCAGGAAGTTTATGCTAATACGCCTACTCTCTTTATTAAAGGCGGGCTTTCCTCCTATATTAAAGAAGAATACACGGATACCATTTTAAAACAATTTCCCAATGCTAGCTCTTTCACTATCAATGGTTGTGGGCACTGGGTTCATGCGGAAAAACCTGATTTTGTGATACGTGCAATTGATAGGTTTCTAAATAAGAATTAATCGTTTTAAATGAGAATTATTCTATTCAAATGAGAATTCATTTGTGGTATAGTTCGCACAAATTGTAGGGCTTTGCCCCCTAATTTTTTTCTATTCACCTAATTTTATTTCAAAAGGAAAGAACAATGGCAGTTGTCGGTTTATTTTACGGTAGTGACACAGGTAATACAGAAAACATTGCAAAAATGATTCAAAAACAATTAGGCAATGAATTAGTCGATATTCGTGACATTGCAAAAAGCACGAAAGAAGATATCGAAGGTTATGATTTTTTACTTTTCGGTATTCCGACTTGGTATTACGGTGAAGCACAAGCTGACTGGGATGATTTTTTTCCTACCTTAGAAGAAATTGATTTTACTGACAAGTTAGTCGGTATTTTTGGCTGTGGCGATCAGGAAGATTATGCTGATTATTTCTGTGATGCGATCGGTACAGTACGTGATATCGTTGAACCACGTGGCGCGATTATCGTGGGCAATTGGTCAACTGATGGCTACACCTTTGAAGCATCAAAAGCATTATTAGACGATGGAAACTTTATCGGTTTGTGTATCGATGAAGATCGTCAACCAGAACTCACAGCAGAACGTGTAGAGAAATGGACGAAACAAATCTACGATGAAATGTGTTTAGCAGAATTAGCTTAACCATCTCTATTTAGCAAATTAAGGGAACATTATGTCTGAAGAAAACATCAAATTACTTAAAAAAGCCGGATTAAAAATTACTGAACCTCGGCTCACTATTCTTGCGTTAATGCAAGATCATAAAAACGAGCATTTTTCAGCAGAAGATGTGTATAAAATCTTGTTAGAACAAGGTAGTGACATTGGTCTTGCAACTGTATATCGCGTGCTTAACCAATTTGATGAAGCACACATCTTAATTCGTCATAATTTTGAAGGTAACAAGTCTGTTTTTGAACTTGCACCAACAGAACACCACGATCACATTATTTGTGAAGATTGCGGTAAAGTATTTGAGTTTACTGATAACATTATCGAACAGCGTCAAAAAGAAATCAGTGAACAACATGGTATCAAATTAAAAGCACACAGTTTATACCTCTACGGTAAATGTAGCGATATCAACAAATGTGATGAGAAAAAGTAATTCTTGCTAAAAAACGAAAACCTTAGGCTAAAACCTAAGGTTTTTTATTATCTCAATCAAAAGTGCGGTCAAAATCGACCGCACTTTTTACATAGATTATTTTTTACCTAATTGTGGCAAAACTGAATCTTTCCCTGCAGTTAATAGACCTACTTGAGAATAGATACTTAATTTTCCGCGCGTATCTGCTACGTCTAAGTTACGCATGGTTAATTGACCAATACGATCGATTGGATCAAATGGTGCATTTTCCACTTTTTCCATACTTAAACGTTCTGCCGCATAAGTTAAGTTTGGTGATTCAGTATTTAAGATTGAGTAGTCATTACCGCGACGAAGTTCTAATGTCACTTCACCTGTAATCGCACGAGCCACCCAGCGTTGTGCAGTTTCGCGTAACATTAATGCTTGTGGATCAAACCAACGTCCTTGGTATAACAAACGACCTAAACGTAAACCATTGATACGATATTGTTCAATAGTATCTTCATTGTGAATACCGGTGACTAAACGCTCATAAGCAATGTGGAATAATGCCATTCCCGGTGCTTCATAAATACCACGTGATTTTGCTTCAATAATACGGTTTTCAATTTGGTCTGACATGCCTAAACCATGACGACCACCAATACGATTTGCTTCTAAGAAAAGCTCTACTACGTTGTCAAATGTTTTACCATTTAAGGCAACTGGCACACCTTCTTCAAAACGAACAGTCACCACTTCTGGTTTCACTTGAACATTTTCATCCCAGAATGCTACGCCCATAATTGGTTTCACAATTTTAATGCCTGTTCTTAACTCTTCTAAGTCTTTCGCTTCGTGAGTTGCACCTAACATATTAGAGTCAGTTGAATAGGCTTTTTCTACTGACATTTTGTAGTCAAAACCATTTTCGATTAAGAATTTTGACATTTCAAAACGACCACCTAACTCATCGATGAATTGTTGATCTAACCATGGTTTGTAAATTTTTAAATTTGGGTTGGTTAATAAACCATAACGATAAAAACGCTCAATATCATTACCTTTAAAAGTTGAACCATCTCCCCAGATATTCACATCATCTTCTTTCATTGCTGCAACAAGCATCGTACCTGTTACCGCACGACCAAGTGGTGTGGTGTTGAAATAGGTTGCTCCACCAGTCGAAATATGGAATGCACCACATTGAATAGCCGCAATCCCTTCATGGGCTAACTGCGCACGACAATCCACTAAACGAGCTTTCTCCGCACCATATTCCATCGCTTTTTTCGGAATTGCATTGTAATCATCTTCATCGGGTTGACCTAAGTTTGCTGTATAAGCATAAGGTACCGCACCTTTTTGACGCATCCAAAGTAATGCCGCGCTGGTATCGAGCCCGCCTGAAAAAGCGATACCAACTTTTTGACCTTTAGGTAAATGTTGCAGAATCGTATTTGACATATTTTATTTCCTTCATTGTGGTTATGGTGAGTGAGTCTTTAAAAAGTGCGGTCAAAAATCACTGCGCTTTTCTAACATATCATCGGGATTTGGATAACGATAAGTGAAGCCTAAATCTCGACAAATTTTATCTGCCATAATGATTCGTTTCGGATCCGAATCACTACAATCGAATTGTGGTATGGATAAATCATAAAATACCGCTGCTTTTGTGTAATATTCTGCTCGAGTAGGATGAATTGGCGCGCAAAGATGGTAAGTTCGCAATCCATTTGGATTCATGAGTAAGGCAGTAATAGCTTGAATGCAATCCTCTAGATGCACCAAATTAACAGGTGAATTACCCTGTTTTAAATTGCGTTTTCCTGCTAAGAATTTAACCGGATGGCGTTGTTTACCAATTAATCCTGCAAGTCGAAGAATATCGCAATGAGATATTTCTGATTGGAATAAACACTGCTCGGCTTGTATCAGTGTTTTACCAATTTCTGTTTCAGCTGAAAGTTGAGAACTTTCATCAAATTGCCCCGAAATATCAGGAAAAACAGAAGTTGAACTGGTAAAAATCAAGTGCTGTACACCTTGTTTCTTTGCTTGATTAGCTAAAAAAGCAAGATGTTCACAATACTGTTGAGAAGAAAAACGGCTAGGTGGTAAGGTGATAATGAGAGCATCTACATTAAAAAGAGTGCAAATATGGTCTGGTAAATGCTTCATTTCATCAGAAAGAGAAAAAGGATAAGTTTCAATACCTAGCTGATGCAATTTTTGAGCATCCTCAGGGGATTGTTTTGATCCTTTTACACACCAACCAAGCTCTTTTAAGTGCAGCGCCAGCGGTAAGCCTAACCAACCTAAACCAACTATTGCAACAGATTTCATACTCTTTTATTCACAATATTTTATCCATAAAAATCCCTGCCATTCTAAAGCATAGCAGGGAGTTTGTTAATGTTATTTTGTTAATAAATCCAACGCCTCTTGATATTTAGCAACTGTTTTTTCAATCACTTCTTTTGGTACTTTAGGCGCTGGCGGTTGTTTATCCCAACCACTTTGCTCTAACCAATCTCGTACAAATTGCTTATCAAATGAGGGCGGATTTGTTCCTTCTTTATAAGTATCAACTGACCAAAAACGACTAGAATCTGGTGTTAATACCTCATCCATTAAAGTGAGCGTACCATTTTCATCTAAACCAAATTCAAATTTAGTATCACAAATAATAATGCCTTTAGTCAGCGCATATTTGGCAGCCTCAGTATAAAGTGCAATCGCTTTTTCTCTGACTTGTGCCGCTAACTCTGCGCCAATTGCTTTTTCACATTCTTCATAGCTAATATTGATATCGTGATTGCCCACTTCTTCTTTACTTGATGGCGTAAAAATTGGTTCAGGTAATTTGCTTGCTTCAACTAATCCTTCAGGTAATTTCAAACCACAAATGGTGCCCGTTTGCTTATAATCTTTTAGCCCGCTACCTGTTAAATAACCACGTACGATAGATTCAATTTTTATTGGTTTCAAACGCTTACATACCACTGCTCGATCTTTCACTAAATCAGCTTCTTCTTTTACTAACACATCATAAACTGAATCGCCAGTAAAATGATTCGGCATAATATGGGCTAACTTATTGAACCAAAAATTTGAAATTTGAGTCAGGATTTCACCTTTGCGCGGGATAGGATCATCTAAAATTACATCAAATGCAGACAAACGGTCACTGGCTACCATTAACATCCGTTTATCATCGATCTCATAAAGATCACGCACTTTTCCCGAATAGATTTTTTTTAGACTAAGTTGTGTCATTGCTTGCACCTTTTATTATAAGAATAAAAAATCGGCACGTATTATATCTCATTTTCTGCGCAAACGTTTGCTTTTTTTCATTTCAATGAGAGAATTTTTCTTAAACTATACGATTTAACAATAAATATATTCATTGTTCTTGTAAACGATAGCTTAAGTTGTTTAGCTATTCAACCTTATGCTGTATTTACACAAATTTACATTTTATTATATTGAAAATAAAAGTAATAACTCTATAATCCGAAAAATTTTTTTACTTTTACATAACCGAACCAACCGTGCAATTCAGCAATATAAACTATTATAAAACTTGCTGAAAGGGACAAAACAAATGACAAGTAAACATGAAAAGCTAGCCGAACGCTTAGCTTCAATCCTTATTGAACTAAATACGTACGGCATGGTTGATATTAAGGCGCTCATGGAGCGCTTTAATATTGGAGAGCGTACTTTACAAAAAGACCTTAATGAACGTCTTGCTTTCCTTAATTGGGAAAAGTCGGGACCACGCTACTACTCTCTTAACCGAAATCAACTCGGTATTTTCAATCAAGATGATATCAACCGTTTTGCTCGTTTTGCTAGCATACAAGATTTATTTCCAAAATTGGATCGTGAATTTTTTCAAAATAGTCTAAACGAAAGTATTAAAGTCAATGGTTTGCAATATGAATCTATCCACCATAGACAAACTGAATTCAAACAACTACAACAAGCCATTAAAAATCATCAAATCATTTCTTTTCATTATAGAAAATATAATCAAGAAACCGGCCAAAGAATCGTTGAACCTTACCTGCTAGTTAATAGAAATGGAATCTGGTATCTCATTGCTTTAGAAAATGGTAAAGAAAAAACTTTTTGCTTCAATCAAATCAGTTTTTTAAACATAACAAAGCAAATCTTTACTCCTAATGAAAATTTTCTTGCTGAAATCAAAAAAAGCGACAGCATTTCTCATGGCAATCAATTAGATGAAGTTATCATTAAAGTAAATGCCCAAGTTGCTCGCTATTTCACTCAGCGCGCCTTATTACCGAATCAAGAAATTATTCGACACATTGAAAATGGTGAACTACTTATCTCTTGCAAAAATATTCATGAAATGGAGATTATTCCCACTGTGCAATACTGGCTCCCATTTTTAACTATCGTCAGCCCAAATGATTTGCAAGAACGAATGATTGCGAAGTTGAAAGAGTATATGGCAAATACTGGAGCTTAACGATGGAAATCACCGCAAATAATTACCGCACTTATTACCAAAATTTAATAAATCAACGTGCTAGCTTTGAAATTTATCAAATATCACTCACCGATATGATTTACATCTGTGGTGAACTAGAAGAATATATCGAAAAACAAAACCTAAAATGCCGAATTTATACAGAAAAACGTATGACAAGCCTGCTATCATCTGTTCTGAATAAACGCTATGGCATTTTATCCGCCGCCTTTATCTTGGCGCATAATCTTTTAACGTGGAGTCCAGATTATGAGATTAGTCGAGATTTGGCAAATAATCGAATCAATGTAACTTATAAGAAATAAGCTTTTCTATGAAAAACAAAAAAACAAATTTAAAAAATTTTGCTATTGCTTCCGGATTGCAAGAGATAGTTAATCGTTATGGTTCAGCTGGAGCCGAATTTATCAAAGGTTATCGAGGAATTGATTATGAAATTCCATACAACAAAATTGAACGAGGATTAAAACAAATAAGTCAATACAAAATAGGAAATGAAAACAGTGTAAAACAACATGCTGGTTTTGCAGCAGAAGTGGCAAAAGTATCTAGAGGTAATGCAAAAAATATTATCAATAAATCTAATACTAGATTTAGCAGAAGTGAAGACTTAGAGGGATTTGGAAAAAATAATCCCATTGTTGATATTGTTGAATATTCTGATGAAAGAATAATTTCACAATCACAAATGAAATTTGTCAATAACCCTAAAACACTTTTAAGAAATATTGCGGAAGGTGAAAATGGGCGTTCAAAAGATTTATCTAGATATCTGGCTAACGATAAATTAGAGCTTCCAACTGAACAGGTTGAAGAGGCAAAGGTTTATTGCAGAAAAAGAGCAAAAGAATTTCTAGAAAATGCGGATGTAGTTGAGAAAAAAGGTAAACATGAACTAGCTCAACGCTATAGAAAACAAGCTAAAAATTATGAAAAACTTGAAACCCAAATTTCTGACGCAGGGATGACACGTGAACAAGCAGAAAATTACTTTAAAAACCCAAAATGGGAAACAACCAAAGACATTGCAAATGTAAGTCATAAAGCTGGTATTGAAGGTGCTAAGTTTGGGGCTGCTATCGGTGGTAGCATATCACTTATAACAAATTCGATTGCGATATATTCAAATGATAAGGATTTTTCGGAAGCATTGTTAGATACAACAACAGATACTTTGACATCTGCAGGTGTAGGATATCTTACATCTTTTTCAGGTTCAACAATCAAAGGTATTTTACAACAATCATCATCGCAAGTTATGCGCAATTTATCAAAATCAGGCTTACCGACTATGGTTGTATCAACCTGTTTAGCAGCGAGTAAATCTCTTTATCAATATTCATCAGGTAAGATTGAGTTAGAAGAATGTTTTACTGAAATAGGAGCAACATTAAATGGTATGCTTTCTAGTGCAACTTTTTCAATGCTTGGACAAATCGCAATTCCAATTCCGGTTATTGGAGGCTTAATTGGAGGTATGGTTGGTCATACGTTAACAAATTCATTTTATCATGAACTAATTAATTCTCGCTATGAAGTAAATTTAACTAAAGCAAGAAGAGAAATTATTGAAATGCAATGTGCTGCAGTTAAAGAACTTGCTGAAAAATATCAAAAAAATATTTCCAAACTTTTCACAAAAAAATTGATTCAACTTCATGAAGAAACAAAAAGTGTATTTGCTGCACTCAATAATCCAATGATTTCAGCTGATGAATTTGGGCAAAAAATGAATAAGTTTGCAGAATTACTAGGCAAAGATCTTCCATACAAAACTCAGGAAGAATTTGATAGTGCAATGTTATCCACTAAAACTTTAATTTTATAGGTGTACTTATGTATTTAAATCAACTTCAATACAACCAAGATGAGTTAAGTATTTTTTATTCTTTAGTAAGAATAATGGCTCTATCCGAGAATATAAACTCTATTGATCTTGTACAACAAAATGAAACTACCCATTCATTGCTAAAGTTTTCATCTTACCAACTAAGAATAATGGGTAGAGATATGCAAAACTCATTTAAAGAAATGAGAAAAGAATTCAACTCTTTATTCGAACCAAACTTTATAGATAAAGTAAAAAACATTTTTACTTCTGATGAGGATAATAAAGAAGAACATGAAGAAATACATCTAGATCTGTCTCAATCAGAAATTAATCAAACATTGATTCATTTTTACAAGAATATTCTTACAAACCAAGAATATAAGAAATTTAGTGATATAGTGTTAGAAACAAGTAATTATCCAATACCTGAACTTTCAGCTATCAATGAAACTAATCACTGGTTAGAATTAAGTATTAATACTATCTTTGGACTTTATAAAAATGATGCTGAATTTATAAATAACAAAATCCTTGAGGGAATGAGAGAAAATAAAATTAACGCACTTACTTTTGATAAAGAAAAAACAAAAGAATTTTTACTCTCATTATTTGATATAAAACATAAAATTATTATAGAGATGGTAAATAGCGTAAATAAATTAGAGAAATTTAATTCATTGAAATTACTTACAAAACAACAAAAGAAGATATTTATATTTAACTTGCAGCTTATTTTTTCATCAAAAGAAAAACTATCTGAATATTCTAATAGTATTCTTAAAGCTATTTGCAAAACAATGGAGCTTGACATTGACTATCTTGATGAACTTTGGGGTGCAGCTAAAAATCTGTCTATTTCTTTAGATTATGCTGATGAATTAATTTATGAATAACTTATAACGAGGAGAAATATTATGCCATTACCACTTATTCCTGTCGCGATTGGCTTAGGCGCAAGTGCATTATTTGGATTATACAAAGGAGGAAAAGCTGTTGTTGATAATAGCAATACCAAAAATTTAAATGAGGAATCAAATAATTTAATTAGCTGGTATGCAAATAAATTAGACAATGCTAGAGCTGTTTGTCAGGTTTCTTTAGAAGAACTAGGAAGGGGAAAATTCAATGCATTAACAGGAAATATTGATCGTTTTCTTCAAGTATTTAGTCAAATAAAAAATGTAGAATTTTCCCACTATTCCTCTTTAGATGAATTAAAAGTTGCTGAATTTAGTAATGAAATTCTTAAGGAATTAAAACAAGAGGTTTCAGTCCTTAAAGATGGTAGTCTTGGTCTTGCTGGTGGTGCTGCCGCTGGAGCAATGACAGCATTTGGTGCATATAGCGGTACGATGGCATTGGCTAGTGCAGGTACAGGTACTGCAATTAGTGCATTAAGCGGTGCAGCAGCCACCAATGCAACATTGGCTTGGTTAGGCGGTGGTACATTAGCAAGTGGCGGTTTAGGCATGGCTGGTGGAGTTTTAATGCTCAATGCTCTAGTTGCAGCTCCAGCATTAGCTATTATGGGTTGGTATATGGGTAACAAAGCCGAAAAAAATTTAGAAGAAGCCAAAACTAATAAAGCAGTTGCAGAAGAGTTTGTTGCAGATGCTGAAGCTAATATTACTTTAATTGACGGAATTACTGATATTGCATTGCAACTCATTGAACTCGTTTCTTACCTAAGAAAGCATTGTCGCAGACAAACTAACTCTTTAACTAAAATTATAGAAAGTTCAGGCAATGATTATTCAAAGTATAGCGATGAAGAAAAGGCAATAACATTTAAAACAGTAAAACTAATTCAATTACTTAAAGCTGTTATTGATACACCAATTTTAGATAAAGATGGTAATTTACTTGGAGATACAGCAAGCCGAATTACTCAATTACAGAAAGACGTAAAAGAAATTTAAGTTATAGGAGAACTTACTATCGGATTATTTGATTCTTTATTTTCAGCAGTTAAATCTAGTGCAGCTAAAGCAGTTGAGACTCAATTTGCAAATCAATGTAAAGAGCTCTCTCAAGCATCAGAAACTCATTTATAAAATGTTATTAAAATCAAACAATTAAACGGCATGATAGAGAAAATAGCAATTATTTTTCTATATCAGAAATATGGTTCATATAAAGTGCAAGAATGCTTATCTCAAAGCAATATTTCAGTCAAAGATGCGAATCAGGCCATGGCAAAAATGCTGAGAATGGATTCTATATTGTTAAGTAAAGATAGCTATGTCGTAATGGTTCGTGAAGCTAGAATAAAGTTTTTAGATGGAGTTAAATAATAATTTTTTAAAAACGAACCAACCTTGCAATCAGGTTCACTATAATCATCACCAATCTGATGTAATTCAGATTGAACTCCTTAGGTCTTGATAAAAGTGCGGTCATTTTCTGTAAGTTTTTTCAGGGGATGATCGCCTTTTTTATTATAAATTCAATAGGACAATAGTTATGTTAGGTAACATTTTAAAAATTGCTAGAGCTGGCGTGTTAGCTTTTGGTGCAAAGAAAATTTATGAATTAATTCAAGGTAAAAACAAGAATCTTCAGAAAGCGAGGAATATTGGGAAAATAATTGCAGAGAAAATTCAAGCTGATACTAAAAATTATCTTGAACAGTTTAAACACTTTATTATTGAAGAAGAATATAAAACTGCAATAGAGAAAATAATGGAAGAGGTACAAGCCAAATCAAAAAATCAAGCGAACTATTCAAACCGACCCAAGCGGTCGGTTTTCTTTTATAATTTACAAATTTTTCAGTCTATACCATAATGGCTGTATTTGATTATATTGGAGCCTATTATGTCACTAACAGAAAAACTCGAAAATCTGACCACTTATTACAAAGAAAATCGTGACAGTTTTAATGATAACTTTCGCTTAAAAATACACCGCACATTAAGTTGGTTAAAAAAAGCAGATGAAGAAGAAAATCTAGATTTCAAATTTATCGCACTTTGGATTGCGTTTAATGCGGCGTATGCCGATGAACTAAGTAAAGAGGAGGCGGAACATAAAGTATTTCGTCAATTTATTACTCGCCTTTGTGAATTGGACTCCGAGAATCTACTTTATGGGATTATTTGGGATGAATTTCCTAGTACGGTGAAAGCCTTACTAGATACACCTTATACATTCCAACCATTTTGGGATGCACATAATGGTTTGTTAGAGGGAAAAGAATGGAAAGCAATGTTTGCGGCAGCGAAGAAGAAAGCTAATTTTGCCTTTGAAGAGCAGAAAACAGCTGAGGTGTTAGAAGTGCTATTTCGTCATTTATACACACTAAGAAATCAAATAATACATGGTGGTTCAACGTTCAATAGCCAAGCGAATCGTAAGCAGCTACAAGAAGCCTGTACACTGCTTTCGCTGTTTGTACCCGCTATGGTAAAGATCATGTTACGTAATGATGCTGAACCAAGTTGGGGAAAACCTTTTTATCCCGTTATCAATCAATAATTCGATTCATATATTCATAAATCAACCTTGCATGTTTCCACCTAAACTATTTATCCAATTTAATTTGAGCTCAATCTGAAAATCAGCGACAATACAGCATTATTTAAAACAGAAGAAACGAGACAAATGAGTTATCCATTAGAAGAAGTGAATAAACGTCGCACATTTGCGATTATTTCCCACCCTGACGCAGGTAAAACCACCATCACCGAAAAAGTATTGTTATACGGCAATGCCATTCAAAAAGCGGGGTCAGTAAAAGGTAAAGGCTCTGCACAGCATGCAAAATCTGACTGGATGGAAATGGAAAAACAACGTGGTATTTCCATTACGACTTCCGTGATGCAATTCCCTTACAATGAGTGCTTAGTGAATTTATTGGATACGCCAGGGCATGAGGATTTCTCGGAAGATACCTACCGCACTTTGACGGCTGTGGATAGCTGCTTAATGGTTATCGACTCGGCAAAAGGGGTTGAGGAACGTACTATTAAATTAATGGAGGTGACCCGTTTACGCGATACGCCAATTATCACTTTCATGAATAAACTTGACCGTGATATTCGCAATCCAATGGAATTATTAGATGAAGTGGAAAGTGTATTAAAAATCCATTGTGCGCCAATTACTTGGCCGATTGGTTGCGGTAAATTGTTTAAAGGGGTTTATCATTTATATAAAGATGAAACCTATCTTTATCAAAGCGGCCAAGGCTCGACCATTCAAGAAGTACGTATTGTGAAAGGCTTAAATAGTCCAGAATTAGACGCAGCCGTAGGCGATGACTTAGCCCAACAACTGCGTGATGAATTAGAGCTAGTAAAAGGTGCAAGTAATGAATTTGATTTGGATTTATTCTTAAGTGGTGAATTGACGCCAGTCTTTTTCGGTACTGCATTAGGTAACTTTGGTGTCGATCATTTCTTGGATGGTTTAACCGAATGGGCGCCTGCACCACAAGCTCGCCAAGCAGATACTCGTAAAGTTTCAGCAGAAGAAGAAAAATTCAGTGGTTTCGTGTTTAAAATCCAAGCTAACATGGATCCAAAACACCGCGACCGCGTGGCTTTTCTACGCGTAGTTTCTGGCAAATATGAAAAAGGCATGAAACTTAAACACGTGCGTATCGGTAAAGATGTGGTTATTTCCGATGCGCTCACCTTTATGGCGGGAGACCGTACTCATGCTGATGAAGCCTATGCTGGTGATATTATCGGCTTGCACAATCACGGTACAATTCAAATTGGTGATACCTTCACACAAGGTGAAGAGCTTAAATTTACCGGTATTCCAAACTTTGCGCCTGAATTATTCCGTCGTATTCGTTTGAAAGATCCGCTTAAACAAAAACAATTGTTGAAAGGCTTAGTACAACTTTCTGAAGAAGGTGCTGTGCAAGTTTTCCGTCCATTAAGCAATAATGATTTAATTGTTGGCGCGGTCGGTGTATTACAGTTTGATGTGGTCGTTTCTCGTTTGAAATCAGAATATAACGTTGAAGCTATTTACGAAACGGTCAACGTCGCAACGGCTCGTTGGGTGGAATGTGCGGATAACAAAAAATTTGAAGAGTTCAAGCGCAAAAATGAGCAAAATCTAGCATTAGATGGTGGGGATAATCTCACTTATATCGCACCGACTATGGTAAACTTAAACCTTGCACAAGAACGTTATCCTGATGTGACCTTCTTTAAAACAAGGGAACATTAATTGCAATACGAAGTGCGGTCAAAATTTATAGTGAATTAAGTACCGCACTTTATGAGAAATAAAATGAAAAAACGACACTTCATCTGTATCGTTCTTATACTAGTTGGCGCATTAAGCTGGCGATGGCGTAATATTTGTCAAGATATGGAATATTCGATGAACTCGACTAATCATTGTGTAAACCACAGTTTTCCAGAATTCAAACGCAATATTTCTGTTTGTGCAGGTTTCATTCCTAATGGCTTTTCACTTAATTTGGGTTATCGTGCCACAGTTTTTGTGTTTGATCTTAATAAGAATTTACTTGGCTTTTACGATCTTGGCGAAGAATACATGGATGGAATAGGAGATAAGTCTGGTCCATATGTCGATGAAGATACTTTTGATCTTGGTTTACTTGGGCAAGGTAGTGAATTTGATACGACACCATGGTTTCATCGCCGATTAGAAGCAAAACTTATCGAGAGAATGTGTAAATAATATTTTAAACAAAAATAAAACAAAGTGCGGTTAAATTTAATCGCATTTTTTTATACAAAAGAAATTGAAAAATAAGATGGCTGGGGTACTAGGATTCGAACCTAGGTATGCCGAGATCAAAACCCGGTGCCTTACCGCTTGGCGATACCCCAACTGAAATTCTTTGATTTGAAATAAAGAAGATTTTATTTAGATAGTATGGCTGGGGTACTAGGATTCGAACCTAGGGATGCCGAGATCAAAACCCGGTGCCTTACCGCTTGGCGATACCCCAACTACTATTTGACTGCAAGCTGATAAATGGTGCGGGACGAGGGACTTGAACCCACACACCTCTCGGCGCCAGAACCTAAATCTGGTGCGTCTACCAATTTCGCCAGTCCCGCAAATTTGGTGGCTACAGCGAGATTCGAACTTGCGACCCCAACATTATGAGTGTTGTGCTCTAACCAACTGAGCTATGTAGCCATCATTTGCTTTACCTTATCGGCTTTGCGGGGCGTATTATCCTGATTTGACCTATTCTCGTCAATCATTTTTTTGCAAAAAACAGATTTTTTGATTTAGTTGATTATAAATAAAACGCTTTTGCTATTTTTTGTTCACATCAAGAACGGAGATCATTCCAACAAAACGCTTCCAATGCAAGGTGTTAAATTGCCCTGGAATGTACCAATTAGATATTGTTCCATCAAGATATAAAGCATCATGGCAACCAATTTTTAATAAACCTTGACTCAATGTATAAAGGTTAGGTTCACCTTTTATCGTCATCAAGAAAAGTAATTCATTTTGTTTCGTCAAACACACTGCATTACGCTTATGATAGCTTTCTAGGCTTGCTCGAAATTGCGGATTCATTTTTCCATGAATAATCAACATCGGGCCTGATTGCAACGCAAAGTCTGGCTTGAGTTTGCTTTTTTGATACGCGGCGGTTGTTAAAATGTAGGGTTTATTTCCAGCAATGGCGAATACCCCATTAGGCTGCACATGGAAATTACCTTTGCCTGATTTTGTATTTAACGCATTGAGCTCTTTTCCTTGCTCAATCCATAACCCTGCAGGCACATTATTCATGCTATAAATGCCCGCATTCATGATCATTTTCACGTTATAGCTATCTTCTAAGGCATTTTTGAGGCGCGTTAAACTTTGATAATCGTTACCTTCAACATCTTTCCAATGTAGCTGCACTTCTTCAGGTTTAGCTTGGAAAATCCCGTAAGTAATATTGCCATCATTAAAGGTTCGATATTCAGCTAGGGCTGATACACTCATCAATAGCGATAAGCCACCTAAAAGTGCGGTCAAAAATCTAATCGTTTTTTTCATTTAAAGGATGGGTTAAATGCAAAGCATTGGAAAAGGCATGCAAACCTTCCGCATTACCGGATTTCATCATGGCTTGCATAGTTTGGGTTGGCGCATGAATGAGTTTATTCGTTAATTTATAACTCAATTCTTGCAGAATTTTTTCAGCATTCTCACCTTGTTGAATTTGGTGTAAGGCTTTTTCGAGTAATTCTTGGCGAGTATTCTCCGCCTCATCACGATAATGACGAATCAAATTGGAGAACTGATGAACCTTCAACCACTCGAAGAAATCCGTGCATTCTTGTGTAATGATGTCTTGCGCTTGCTCTGATGCTTGCTCACGTTGAGAAAGATTGCGTTGAATAATATCTTGCAAATCATCTACGGTGTAATGATACACACTTTCTAATTCCGAGACGTTTTCATCAATATCACGTGGCACCGCAATATCCACCATCAAAGTCGGTTTAAATTGGCGTGCTTTTTCCGCAATTTCAGCCATTGCTTTGGTGATTAAAACATTCGGACTGCCTGTTGAGCTGATGACTATATCCGCTTGATTTAACGGTGTTTGTAACTCTTCAAGAGAATACACCTCAATCGGTGTATTGGAGGCTAAAGTCTCGACCAACTGTTCAGCGCGAGATAAAGTGCGGTTAGCAATCATCAATTTTTTTACACCATGGCGTAATAAATGACGGCTTACCAATTCAATGGTTTCTCCTGCCCCGACGAGCAAAATTTGTAATTCACGTAAAGATTCAAAAATTTGACGCGCCAAGCTACAAGCTGCATAAGCCACCGATACAGCGCTTTCACCAATATTAGTTTCAGTGCGTACACGTTTTGCCGTAGCAAAGGTTTTTTGGAACAAACGAGAAAGCGTGCTTGAAAGCGGAATATTCGCCGCTTGATAATAATCTTCACTGATTTGGAACGCTTGTTTCACCTGTCCTAAAATTTGCGGCTCGCCCAAAATTAATGAATCCAAACCACAGGCCACACGCATTAAATGATTTGCAGCTTGTTGATTTTGATGGGTGTAAATACTTTTATTTAATTCATCAACAGAAAGCTGATGAATATTAGCAAACCAATTTGTACAGTTCGTTTGCCATTGCTTACACTCTTGGGGGGAAATTTGACGATGGTGGAGATAAATCTCTGTACGATTACAGGTAGAAAGAATAACCGCACTTTCTGCCAAATCTTGTTGGTGAATTTGTTGTAAGGCAAGCTGCCGCTTTTCTTCAGAAAAAGCGACTTTCTCACGAACAGCGACAGAAGCTGTTTTATGATTAATGCCTAGAACAAGAAGGGTCATAAAAACCTAATAAAAACAACCGCACTTTTATGAATATGCGGCTTGAGTAGAAAGTAAAAGTTTTGCTATTTTAATGAATTGTTGAGAATTGAGCAAATTTCAAGATAAAAAACTCAAACAAATAACTAAAACGAGTTAAAACTTATCTTTAGCTAAACGCCATTGTGTAAATTCGTCTAAATTTTTTGCTTGTAAAAACGGGTTAATTTGTTTCTCTAATCCAATTGTTGTTGGCAAACTCGGTTTACCCTCTGCTCGATAACGATCCACTAAAACACGTTGATTTTTGACCGCACTTTTATCCGCCAATATGGTTTCCGCAAAAGCTAAATTACCCCGCGTATATTCATGAGCTGGGCAAACCACGGTTTCATTCGGTAATTGATTAAAACGTTGCATAGATTCAAACATTTGAGCAAAATTTCCCGTAAATACGCGACCACAGCCACCGGAAAATAACGCGTCACCGCAAAATAGATGCCCATCCACCAAATAGCTGACATGCCCTGCCGTATGACCACCGCTTGGCAAAACTTCAATATGATAATGTGTCGTATTAATCACACCACTATCCACGATATTGGTTGCCCCTTTATTTGCACATTCTGCTGGACCGAAAACAGGCACATTAGGATAATATTCCTTAAACTCCGCGACACCTTGCACATGATCATCGTGATTATGGGTTAATAACACCGCTTCTACGTCTAACTTATTCGATTCTAAATACGGAATTAAACGGGTTATTTCTGGGATATCGATCACAATTACGGGGAAATTTTCTCGTCTATAAAGCCAAATATAGTTATCATTGAGCGCAGGAATAGGAACTAGCATAAATTACCTTATGAAAATAGGATTAACATTGAATTGGAAAGCCAAATGGCACAAACCACTTCTTTCACCTGAAAGTTGGCAAGCGTTACCACAAGGTGAAGCCTATTGTAACGTATTAACACTTTATTTTGCCCAATGGACACCAAAAATTTTAGGCTATCAAATTCTGAAAGTCGGTGCATTAAGTGGCGAAATTGCCTTTGACTTGCCTTTACGTCATCAAATTGTATTATCTGAAAAAACAGCGCATTTTCCTACCGCACTTTTAAATGAAAGTGATAGCTTGCTCCAAGCATCGCCATTAACCTTACCTTTTATTGAAAAAGAAATGGATGCCTGCTTATTGGCAAACACCTTAAATTTTGCGCAAGACCCTCATCAAATATTACGTGAAGCACATCGTGTTTTAAAGGATGACGGCTGGATGTTCATCACGTTATTTAATCCGATGAGTCCATTACTTTTCAAATCTAAATTAGGTAACTTTAAATTCCGACAATATGCCACTTGGCGAGTCATTGACTGGCTATCGTTATTAAACTTTGATGTGATTGCAGAAGAAAGACTATCCATAAAACAAGAAAAGAGCACGCTCTGCTCTCCTCTCACCGTGATCGTTGCTCAAAAACGAACCTATCCGTTAACACTGAATCCTGAGAAAGCGCGGTCAAAAATGCCGGCGTTTTTAGAGCCGGCAGGTGCATTTAAAGAAATAAGAACAGAATGATTATTCTGTCACTTCTTTGATTACTGCAGAAGATGCATTATTCATTACAGACTCAACGCCTTTTTCTGCTGCAGCTTGAGAAGAATAATATTGGCTACGGCCAATTTCTTGGTGGTTAGCCGCTTTTAAAATGAAGTAAGGTTTATCATTTTTCGCTACGCGATATTCAAAGTTTTTCGCATCCACACCATTTTTTTGCACTGAAGCAATACCGTTTTCAGCTGATGCTTTTGTTTTATAAAGTTCGCTAGTTAAAATAACTTGTCCGTTTGCTGCTTTTAAGTTGAACATAAATTGTCCGTCTTTAGCCACTTTTAATTCATAAAATCCTTGAGCCATAATGTCTCCCAATTGATTGATTTGTTTATAATTTTACCTACACAGAAAATGCCTTTCTGCGCCAAGCTAATTTACCCTTAAAAATAAAGGAAAACAAGAGCTAAAGCGTATAAATTTTATGCTTGATTAGCCCACTAAACTCCCCTATGATGCGGGAGCTTTTTATAACAGGAATAATTATGACTGAACAAACATTTATTCTCGGCAAAGATGCCGCACTTGAAGACAGTATTTCAAAATTTCAACAAAAATTGACCGCACTTGGTTTCAATATCGAAGAAGCCTCTTGGCTTAATCCTGTGCCAAATGTCTGGTCTGTACATATTCGTGATAAGGATTGCCCACAATGTTTTTCTAACGGTAAAGGCGCGAGCAAAAAAGCCGCATTAGCATCTGCATTAGGTGAATATTTCGAACGTCTCTCTACCAACTATTTTTTTGCTGATTTCTATTTAGGGCAAGAGATTGCCAATGGCGATTTCGTCCATTATCCCACTGAAAAATGGTTTCCTATTGAAGATGAAGACCTTTTACCTCTAGGGATTTTAGATGATTACTTATGGGATTATTTCGATCCAAATCAAGAACTAACCCCAGAATTGCTTGTGGATCTGCAATCCGGTAATTACGATCGCGGTATTGTCGCGATGCCTTATGTGCGTCAATCCGATCAAGAAACCGTCTATATTCCACAAAGTATCATTGCGAATTTGTATGTCTCTAACGGGATGTCCGCTGGTAACACAAAAAATGAAGCACGCGTGCAAGGGCTTTCAGAAGTTTTTGAACGTTACGTAAAAAATCGCATTATTGCAGAAGCCATCAGTCTTCCTGAAATTCCAAAATCTGTGATGGATCGCTATCCATCCATTCAAGCCTCTATTGCAAAATTAGAGGAAGAAGGCTTCCCAATTTATGCCTTTGATGCGTCACTAGGTGGCAAATATCCTGTCATTTGTGTTGTGTTGCTTAACCCAAATAACGGCACTTGCTTTGCTTCTTTTGGTGCACATCCAAACTTTCAAGTGGCATTAGAGCGTACCGTAACGGAGCTTTTACAAGGTCGCAGCTTAAAAGATCTCGATGTATTCTCTCCTCCATCATTCAATAATGATGATGTGGCGGAGCATGCTAACCTTGAAACACACTTTATTGATTCTAGCGGTTTAATTTCTTGGGATTTATTTAAAAATACGCCAGATTATGAATTTGTAGATTGGGATTTCTCAGGTTCAACGCAAGAAGAATATGAAAACTTGATGGCAATCTTTAATGCAGAGGAAAAAGAAGTCTATATCATGGATTACAACCATTTAGACGTTTACGCTTGCCGCATTATCGTACCAGGCATGTCTGATATCTATCCTGCTGATGACCTCATTTATGCCAATAATAATATGGGTATGGATTGGCGTGAGATCTTATTGGATCTACCGCACCATCATCATGATGCTGAAACTTATGGAGAATTATTAGCAGAATTAGATGAGCAAGATATTGACGATGCCACACGCGTTCGCGAATTTATCGGTATCGTTGCACCAAAAGCAAGCGGTTGGACAACATTACGTGTTGGTGAACTTAAATCCATGCTTTACTTAGCATTAGGTGAATTAGAATTAGCCTTAGATTGGGCAAACTGGACGATGAATATGAACAGCTCGGTGTTTACACCAGAGCGTGCAAATTACTATCGTGCCTTAATCAGCATCATTGAATTACATTTAGACAATACTCGCGATCCACAACAATATCGCAGTGTATTTGAAAGAATGTATGGCAAAGAAGCCGTTCAACAAGCTTGGGCTGCGGTGGCGGAAAAAGGTAACCCGTTCTATAACTTGCCAGCCAGCGATGAAACGCTTGAAAACTTCAAAGAACACCAAGCTTTACTTGGTGCCTATGCTAAATTACAAAAAGCCAAACGAGAAAATTGGAAATAGACGATTTTTTCTCAATCATAAGGCGGACTTAATGTCTGCCTTATTTATTTCTGCATTAAAAAAACGCTTTAAAATCAACCGCACTTTTCACACAAAAACGCTTAAATTTATGCTATAATCCGTCGCAATTTTTTGATCAAAAAAGGAATAAAAATGACGGATTCAATCCATTCCTCTATTACCCCAGTCAATATTGAAGAAGAACTCAAATCTTCTTACCTTGACTACGCCATGTCGGTGATTGTTGGGCGTGCTTTGCCCGACGTACGTGACGGTTTAAAACCGGTGCATCGACGTGTGCTTTTCTCCATGGATCAATCTGGCATCACTGCCGGCAAAAAATACGTAAAATCTGCCCGTGTGGTAGGTGATGTAATCGGTAAATATCACCCACATGGTGATTCTGCAGTGTATGACACCATTGTGCGTATGGCACAGCCGTTCTCATTGCGCTACATGTTGGTAGATGGGCAAGGTAACTTCGGTTCAATCGACGGTGATGCGCCAGCCGCAATGCGTTATACCGAAGTCCGTATGCAAAAAATCACCCAAGCGTTATTAACTGACTTGGATAAAGAAACCGTGAATTTCTCGCCAAACTATGATGGCGAATTAATGATTCCGGACGTATTACCAACCCGGATTCCTGCACTTTTAGCAAACGGTTCTTCTGGTATTGCGGTGGGGATGGCAACGAACATTCCACCACACAACTTAAATGAAGTGTTAGATGGCTGCTTGGCTTATATTGATAACGAAAACATTACCATTGATGAATTAATGCAATATATTCCTGGCCCAGATTTCCCGACAGCGGCATTAATTAATGGCCGTAAAGGGATTGAAGAAGCTTATCGCACTGGTCGCGGCAAAGTGTATGTTCGCGCTCGCGCTAGCGTAGAAACCACAGATAAAGGCAAAGAGCAAATTATTGTGACCGAATTGCCTTATCAAGTGAACAAAGCCAAATTAGTGGAAAAAATTGCTGAGCTTATCAAAGATAAAAAAATCGAAGGCATCAGCAATATTATCGACCTTTCGAACAAAGAAGGGATCCGTATTGAAATTGACATCAAACGTGATGCCGTAGGCGAAGTGGTATTAAATCACCTCTATGCGCTTACCCAAATGCAGGTAACCTTCGGGATCAACATGGTGGCCTTGGATCACGGTCAACCACGTTTATTCAATTTAAAACAAATCATTGAAGCCTTTGTGATGCACCGTCGCGAAGTGGTGATTCGCCGTTCTTTATTTGAATTGCGTAAAGCCCGCGAGCGTACCCATATTTTAGAAGGTTTAGCGGTTGCAACATCAAATATCGATGAAATCATCGATATCATCCGTCAATCGAAAGAGCGTAAAGAAGCGGCAGAAAAATTAATTTCTCGCCCTTGGAAACTCAACGGTGAGATCTTAGGCTTACTTGATGCAGCGGCACGCCCAGCTGAATTAGCCGCTGAATTTGGTATTAAAGGTTCTGATTACTACCTTTCTCCAGAACAAGTTGATGCAATCTTAGAACTTCGCTTACACCGTTTAACCGGTCTTGCTACCGAAGAAGTCATCAATGAATACAAAGAGTTATTGGTTAAAATTGCAGAACTTCTCCACATCATCAACAGCCCTGAACGCTTGATGGAAGTGATTCGTGAAGAACTTGAACAAGTACGTGCACAATTCGCCGATGAACGTCGTACCGAAATTACTGCAGCCTCCGGTGATATTGATTTAGAAGATTTAATCGCTCAAGAAGATGTGGTAGTGACCCTTTCTCACGAAGGTTATGTGAAATATCAACCGCTTACCGACTACGAAGCACAACGTCGTGGTGGTAAAGGTAAATCTGCAACGAAGATGAAAGATGAAGACTTCATCGAAAAACTCTTAGTGGCGAATACTCACGATACGATTCTCTGCTTCTCGAGCCGTGGTCGCTTATATTGGTTGAAAGTCTATCAATTACCACAAGCGAGCCGTGGTGCGCGTGGTCGTCCAATTGTAAATATTCTACCGTTACAAGAAAACGAGCGTATCACCGCAATCCTGCCAATCTCTGCTTATGAAGAAGATAAATTCGTTATCATGGCAACCGCTGGTGGTATTGTGAAGAAAATTGCACTAACCGAATTCAGCCGTCCACGTTCCAGCGGCATCATCGCCTTGAACTTACGTGATGAAGATGAATTAATCGGCGTCGATATCACCGACGGTTCTAACGAAATCATGTTGTTCTCTTCTCAAGGTCGCGTAGTACGTTTCGCTGAAAGCGCAGTACGTGCAATGGGTCGTTTAGCAACAGGTGTACGCGGTATTAAACTTGCCCTCACTAATGATATCGCTGACGATGAAAGTGCGGTCGAAATTGAAGACGTTTCCGATGATAATGCGGAAGAAACCCTCGATCTCAACATCGATAAAGTGGTTTCCTTAGTTGTACCGAAAAATGATGGTGCAATTCTTACCGCGACACAAAATGGTTACGGTAAACGCACGCAATTAAGCGAGTACCCAACCAAATCGCGTAATACCAAAGGGGTGATTTCGATTAAAGTGAGCGAACGTAACGGTAAAGTCGTTGCAGCGACACAAGTAGAAGAAACCGACCAAATTATGCTTATCACCGACGCAGGTACCTTAGTGCGTACTCGTGTAAGTGAAGTGAACATCGTTGGCCGTAACACCCAAGGAGTTCGTTTAATTCGTACTGCTGAAGATGAGCATGTTGTGAGCCTTGAACGTGTTTGTGATGTGGATGATGAAGACGAAGGCACAGAAGATGTGACTTCTGAAGAATAATTGATCTTCCATTAGATAAAAGCCCCACGTTTTGATTCGCGGGGCTTTTTTATTGGCATCTAAAAATCTCTTTTAGAGATCTATTCTATTGATGAAAACTATTCGCCTTCTTCTAACTCATCAGCCATTGCAGCCAAGATTTCACGGGTTAAATACGCTAATGAACGATAGAAAGGAAGTGTTGCATAAGTTTCTACTTGGGTTAAGAATTTCGCTGCACAAGGTAATAAGAAATCACCGAATAAATCTTGTTGAGCAGATAGCGATTCCGTGTTGTCTTCTAACCAAGAAGCCGTAAGCAATAGCAAAGCGAAATGATCCACATCCTCTGCTTCAGGCACATTACGCGCACGACGAAAATCCACAAAACGTTGTACATCTATATCATAACTGGAAATAGCTGTCGGCACGTTACCGTTTGGGCCAAACAATTTTTGATATTCTTGATCAAGCAACGTTAAATCAATTTTCATTTGTAAATTATCAATGGCCGCTTCGCTTTCTTTATCCGTAGAAAGTGCCCACACTTGACTTAAACCTTGTTGCTGCAACCAATCAAATACCCCACTCAAAATGGGATCCGTAGGGCTGCGATAAAATAAATTGCCAAATAGGCGGCTTATTAAAGAAAAATTATTCACTTGAGTTTCTGACATCTGTTTGCTTTCCTATGATTGTGCTCACGATTGAGCTAAAAGTGCGGTCAATTTTGCCGTTGTTTTTTCGGCGGCTTCATCAAGCATCGCTTGGCGAGCAGCATTATCGATAATATGAATATCACCGAACAAAGTGTAATCCACATTCTCAATACCACAATAATTAAATAAACCATTGATCAAACAATGATTGAGGGACTTATCCACGCCGTATTCTTGATATTTTGCTACGCTGCTACCAATAGTGATAAATTGTTGCATCGCTTTACCTTGAAGCAGACCTTTGGATTCGCCATTTTCTGTTTTATAAGCAAAACCATGACTTAATACACGATCCAAATAGCCTTTTAGCATCGCTGGAAAACCCATCCACCATAAAGGATAAACCATCGTAATCAAATCTGCTTGGCGAATAAAATTATGTTCCTGCTGAATTTCCGCTGGGATAATCCCTTTATTCGCCGATTGTAATTCTTCAAAGGAAATAATCGGATTAAATTCCATGGTGTAAAGATCGCGCAAATGGGTTTCAACACCAAGTTGTTGGCTTGCTTTTACAACGCGATCTACGATAGCACGACCAAAACTTTTTTGGCTATTGGGATGTGCAAAAATAATTAAATGATTCATTCTGTTACCTTTTTAACTAACAGTGTAATGCCATCAACGCGTTCTACCACCACTAGATCATTCACCGCTAAATGCTCACCTTGAATACGCCATGTGGTATCGCCAAAGGCACCACGACCAATCCCATTAGAACCAATTTCTAATACCGTGCCTTTTTTACCTAACAAAGTATGATCTCGTTGGTTTAAAGTTGTACGTGATTGGTCCTGATTATCTTTGCTATGTTGATATTTCCACCAGAGCAACGAGAATATAATCGCTAAAATCGCATAAAAAACAGCTAACACGGTTAAGGATAAACTTGGCACCAACGCCATCACGCCTGCCGTCACAATCGCAGCCAAGCCCCACCATAATAAAAACACGCCGGGTACAAGGGTTTCAGCAATTAACAATACAAAACCTAATACCAACCAATGCCAAACCGACCAAGTTGTTAACCAATCTGCCATATCAACTCCTTGAGAGAAAAAGTGCGGTCATTTTTAACCGCACTTTAGGAAATTACGCTTTTTTGTCGCCTTTTAACAGTTCAGCAATGCCCGCTACCGAGCCGATTAAATTACCGGCTTCAAGTGGCATCATGACCACTTTGCTATTTGGTGAACCACCGATTTGTTTTAAGGCTTCTGTGTATTTTTGTGCGATGAAGTAATTGATCGCTTTGGTATCACCGCTGGCAATCGCTTCTGATACCATTTGAGTTGCTTTAGCTTCCGCTTCTGCTGCACGTTCACGTGCTTCTGCTTGTAAGAAGGCTTCTTGACGCTCCCCTTCTGCTTTCAGAATGCGGGCTTGTTTTTCCCCTTCTGCACGTAGAATTTCAGCTTGACGAATACCTTCCGCTTCCAAGACTTCCGCACGTTTATTACGTTCAGCTTTCATTTGTGCGTTCATTGAATCAATCAATTCACGTGGTGGACGCACATCGCGAATTTCAATACGGGTGACTTTAATCCCCCAAGGATTGGTCGCTTCATCCACAATTGCCAATAAACGACCATTAATGGAATCACGTTGAGAAAGCATTTCATCCAATTCCATCGAGCCTAGCACGGTACGAATGTTGGTCATGGTTAAATTGATAATCGCCTGTTCTAAATGATTCACCTCATAAGCAGCGCTACGGGCATCAATCACCTGGACGAAACAAACCGCATCAATGGATACGTTCGCATTATCCTTAGAAATAACTTCTTGTGAGGGAATATCTAATACCTGTTCCATCATATTAATCTTACGACCAACACGATCCACAAATGGTACAACAAAGTTCAAGCCCGGCATTAAGGTGTGGGTATAACGTCCAAAACGCTCAATCGTCCAGTTATAACCTTGCGGTACAGTTTTAAGTGCCGAAAATAGCACAACAACAACTAATACAATAAAGACGATTGCGGCAATAGATAAGCCTTCCATAGATTGCTCCTTAATGATGAGGAAATATGAGAAAAGTCTATCAAATTAGACCGCACTTTGTACATAAATATATTTATCGTTTTCTCTTATAAATTCAAAAAGATGCGTAATGCAATTCGGGGCATCTAAATCTTGATGAGAAACAAATAAAAGCTGCGTTTCACTATTATTAACGAGTTGTTCAATAAAATGTTTCACTAGCTTACGATTTAATCCATCAAGCCCTTGAAAAGGCTCATCTAAAATTAAAACAGGTGGATGCTTTACCATCGCTCGTGTGATTAAAAGCAAACGTTGCTGCCCCCAAGAAAGTGAACGAAATGGCGTTTTTGCTAAATGAGTCAGATTTAAACGAGCTAACCACTGCATGGCTTTCAAACGAATTGCTTCTGGTACTTGTTGATAAATTCCTATACTGTCAAAAAAGCCAGAAATAATCACATCAAGCACAGAACAATTCACACGATAATCTAAATGCAGTTGGCTACTTACGTAACCAATTTTTTGTTTGATATCCCAAATGGTTTCGCCTGAGCCTCGTTGTTTACCAAAGATCACCACATGATTCGAAAATGCTTGTGGATGATCGCCTGTAATCAAAGAAAGTAAAGTTGACTTTCCTGCACCATTTGGTCCTTTAATCCACCAATTTTGATGAGGTTGAACAACCCAATTTAAATGATCTAAAATCACTTTATCACCATACTGAACCGTGACATTTTTAAGCTCAAAGTGCGGTTGGTTTCCAGGCAGTTTTAGTAATGGTGACGCTGGTTCTGGCAAAGCCACATCAACAGATTGCTCCGCATAAACTAATTGTTGATAAATACTTTGTTGCTCAATGGATTGACGTTCACCTTCTAGTACTACTTCTAAATTTTCCAACATAGCTAAATGGGTCGCTTGTGCTGGAATATCCGCGAGACGATTAACGATTAGAACGATTGCACATTCTTTTTTCAGTTCGTTCAGCATCGCCATCCAATCTTGCACTGATTGCTGATCTAGCCCTTCAAAAGGTTCATCTAAAATCAATAGGTCGGGCTTTTGTAATAATGCTTGTGCCAATAATACTTTACGCGTTTCGCCAGTGGAAAGTTTGATAAAGAAACGATCTAAGAGATAAGTAATCCCTAATTTTTCTGCAATCTCTTCGCAAAAATCTAGCGATGAACTGCCATTTAAGATCATTTCCCTTGCGGTTTTACCAAAAAAATCTGGATCGGTATCATCATTATTTAAATTCTTTAATGTTGCTTCAAGAATTTCACGTTGTTTTTCAAAAGAGAAGGATTGAACCCGTTGAAAGGAATTATGATACTTCCCTTCCTGCAAAGACAATTCATTTTGCAAAGCGAGAGCAAATGCTGATTTTCCACTCCCATTACTGCCTACCACAACCCAATATTGTCGTGGCTCAATCGCAAAGTGCGGTAAGTTTAAGGTCTGTTTTTGATGAAGTTCAAATTTTGCTTGCTGAATTAAAAGTGTCATTCGCTTTCCCTTAAAAACAAAAGGCGAGCAATTTGCCCGCCTTGTCAGATTAATTTAATTAACCGTTTTTACGCTTTTCTTCCATACATACTGCCGCAGTAAATAATACGTCAGTTGAAGAGTTTAGCGCGGTTTCTGTTGAGTCTTGTAAGATACCAATCACAAAACCTACACCGATCATTTGTGCCGCGATGTCATCACTGATACCAAATAAGCTACAAGCTAATGGGATTAATAATAATGAACCACCTGCCACACCAGAAGCACCACATGCACAAAGCGCTGCCACAATACTTAATAACACCGCACTGATGAAAGATACTTCGATGCCTAATGTATGAACAGCTGCTAAGGTTAATACAGTAATTGTAATTGCCGCACCTGCCATATTGATATTTGCACCTAATGGAATTGCCACAGAATAGGTTTCTTCATCAAGATTTAAGCGTTTTGCTAATTCAATGTTTACAGGAATGTTTGCTGCAGAACTACGTGTAAAGAATGCCGTTACACCACTTTCGCGTACACAAGTCCAAACTAATGGATATGGGTTACGACGGATTTTCCAATAAACGAGAATTGGGTTTAGCACAAATGCAGTGAATAACATTGTACCGATTAACACGAATAGTAAGTGTACATATCCACCTAACGCCGCTAATCCTCTGTCAGATAAAGTTTCAGCCACTAAACCGAATACACCGAAAGGCGCAAAAGAAATAATGATATGAACAATTTTAGAAATGCCTTCTGCAAAATCAGCCACCACTTGTTTAGTTGCATCAGAAGCATGACGAAGTGCTAAACCTAAACCGATAGACCATGCTAATACACCGATAAAGTTTGCTTTGAAAATCGCATTTAATGGGTTATCCACCACATTCAATACTAAAGCAAGCATTACTTGGCCAACTGATTGAGGCGCAGAGCTCGCATCTTCTTTTACCGCAAGCGCCACCTCTGACGGGAATGCCATACTTGCAATTACCGCAGCAACAGCGGCTAAGAAGGTTCCCACAAGATAAAGCACAACAATTTCTTTCATGTTGCTTTTAGAGCCCACTTTCTTATTAGCGAGCGCAGCCATAACAAGGAAGAAAATCAAAATTGGTGCAACTGCACGCAATGCTTTAACGAAAATTTGACCCAGCACGCCAAAGCTAGATGCAAGATCAATGCCTGATGAATTCTTAACACTCTCATTCACCAATGCAACAAGGATCCCGAGTACCAAACCAACGGCAATTCGTTTTACCAAATTACCTTGGAAAAGAAAATGAAATAAACGTGATGTATTCATAATAATTTTAAATAAAGATTAAGTTGAACTTCAGATCGTTACGATCCACCGAAACAGAGTAAAGATAGCTTAAATTTTGTTTAAAAGAAAATTTTTTCTTTATTATTTTGCTAAAAAATTGAACTTTTTAAGCTAGGAATGAATTTTTTCTAAAATTTTCGCCTATAAAAAAATTTTTTCTATGCCCTATTGACACACTGTATCTAACCACAGTATATTACACCTGTATAAACAACCACTGATTAAAAACTCATTAACTAAAAGGAACACAAGATGATGAACTACGCAAATACAGTTGCACAAAATGATATGACGTTTTCTTATCATCCTATGCCATTTTTCAATGATGTTGAAAGTAAATCGACATTTAATAAAAAATTAGATCTCAACCTTTATTGCATCAAACGTCCACAACAAACTTGCTTTATTCGTGTTACCAATCCGAATATGCTTGCTTGGGGAATTGAAATGGGTGATATGTTAGTGGTTGAAAAAAATGACAGCCTTTTCATCGGTGATCTTGTAGTATTGGAAAAACAAGATGAATTCCATATTTATGAATTTGCCGGTGTAAGCGGTAATGAATTTGTATTCATGGCATTAGATTCCAAAGTGGAGAATATTAAAACAACACAATGGACAAGCCTACCATTGGTTGGAACAGTAACAAATACCATCCACCAAATGAAACCAAGAAGAGATTTAATGAAATTTGCGGCTTAATCCAATAAACAGATAATCTACGCAAAGAAAAAGTGCGGTTAATTTTAACCGCACTTTTTGTTGAAATAAAAAATTGTTATTACATCACTCGACGTGATTGTGTGTAAGTTCTTGCCCAGTAATCTTCATCTAATGAACTAATTGTTACACCTTGGCTTGAACTTGCATGCATAAATTGGTTGTTACCAATATAAACGCCTACATGGTTATTTCGACGGAAGAATACTAAATCGCCTTTACGTAATTCATGTTTTTGGATTTGGCGACCTAAATAGCGTTGTTCTGAAGTTGTACGAGGAAGTTCCACACCATAAGCATCAAGGAAAGCGGTTTGCATAAATGCAGAACAGTCAATACCACGTTTTGTGCTTCCGCCCATTCTATAACGTGTACCACCCCATTCGTTATAAACTTGAGCAAGTGCTTTATCACCAATTAAACCAGATTTAGGACGGTTTGTTCTTAATTTAGGGTGAAGTCCACCTTGTTTCCCATCTAAACCTGCAATTAACCCCGTTAGCTCCGCATCATCGCTCTCTGTAATGACTCCATTATGAGCCTGCCTAGAGCCATTAGAACAGGCTGTTGTCAACACTGCCAATCCTACAATAATCAAAATCTTCTTTAACATAGCTTTTAAATAATAAAAAAATATAAAAACAAAACTGTTCGGATTTTATCAAAAAGTCATTTTGACCGCCAGTTTTTATTGAATTTTTATGCAATTTTGTGAGTTATCTCTCAAAAAATAAAGGCCACTCATTCGAGTAGCCTTTATGGAAGATTTCAATCAATTATTTTTTCTTCGCTTTTGCGTTTGGAAGGTCAGTAATTGAACCTTCAAACACTTCAGCCGCAAGACCAACAGATTCGTGAAGTGTTGGGTGAGCATGGATGGTTAATGCGATATCTTCTGCATCACAACCCATTTCGATCGCAAGACCGATTTCACCTAATAATTCACCACCGTTAGAACCAACGATTGCCCCACCAAGTACTCGGTGAGTATCTTTATCGAAGATTAATTTAGTCATACCTTCAGCACATTCTGAAGCAATCGCACGACCTGAAGCTGCCCAAGGGAATTTAGCCACTTCGTAGTTTAAACCTTCTTGCTTACATTCTTTCTCAGTTTTACCTACCCAAGCCACTTCTGGTTCAGTATAAGCAATAGAAGGAATAACTTTTGGATCAAAGTAATGTTTTTTCCCTGCGATCACTTCCGCCGCAACGTGACCTTCGTGAACACCTTTATGTGCTAACATTGGTTGGCCAACGATATCACCGATTGCAAAGATGTGAGGCACATTGGTACGCATTTGTTTATCAACATGAATGAAACCACGCTCATCCACTTCAACACCGGCTTTACCTGCATCGATCAATTTACCATTTGGTGTACGACCGATTGCAACTAATACTGCATCATAACGTTTAGTATCGTTGCATGCTTTGCCTTCCATTGAAACATAGATACCATCATCTTTTGCTTCAACTGCAGTCACTTTAGTTTCAAGCATTAACTTGAATTTTTTCTCAACTTGTTTGGTATAAATACCCACCACATCTTTATCTGCTGCTGGAATTACTTGGTCAAACATTTCAACCACTTCAACTTCAGAACCTAATGCATCATATACGGTACCCATCTCTAAACCGATGATACCACCGCCCATGATTAAGAGTTTTTTCGGTACTTCTTTTAATTTAAGTGCATCCGTTGAATCCCAAACGCGTGGATCTTCATGTGGAATGAATGGTAATTGAATTGGGCGAGAACCCGCTGCGATAATCGCATTGTCAAATTTAATTGTGGTTGGTTTACCATCACGATCACGAGCCACTAATGTGTGCGGATCAGTAAACGCCGCTAAACCTTCAACAACGGTTACTTTACGTTGTTTAGCCATACCTGCAAGACCGCTAGTTAATTTCGCCACAACTGCTTCTTTACCTGCGCGTACTTCATCTAAATCAATGCGAGGCTCTGCGAAATACACACCATTTTTGCTTGCATGTTTCGCTTCTTCAATTACTTTCGCTACGTGAAGTAATGCTTTAGAAGGGATACAACCTACGTTTAAACATACCCCACCTAATGTTGAATAACGTTCAACAAGTACTGTTTCTAAACCTAAGTCCGCACAACGGAATGCCGCTGAATAACCTGCAGGACCAGCACCAAGTACCACAACTTGGGTTTTAATTTCTTTACTCATTTTTACCTCGTAAAAACGTTCAAATTTTTGACCGCACTTTGCGATCCTTTCTGTAAGATGTGAGCCTAATCACTCACATCTTACCGCGTTAATTACATCACTAAGCGACGTAAGTCAGCTAATACGCCATTGATATAGCTTAAGAAACGAGCACCATCAGCACCATCGATCACACGGTGGTCGAAAGATAATGATAATGGAAGCATTAAGCGTGGCTCAAATTCTTTACCATTCCATACTGGTAGCATTTCTGATTTAGATACACCTAAGATTGCTACTTCTGGTGCATTTACGATTGGTGTAAAGTGAGTTGTACCAATACCACCTAAGCTTGAAATGGTGAAACAACCACCTTGCATATCAGAACCTGAAAGTTTACCGTCACGTGCTTTTTTGGAGACTTCCATTAATTCACGAGAAAGTTCGATAATACCTTTTTTGTTCACGTTTTTAAATACAGGTACAACGAGACCGTTTGGTGTATCTACCGCTACGCCAATGTTGATGTATTTTTTAAGTGTTAATTTTTGTCCGTCTTCAGAGATAGAGCTATTGAAACGTGGGAACGCTTCTAATGCTTTCGCTACCGCTTTCATAATGAACACAACTGGTGTAATTTTCACATCCAATTTTTGTTTTTCAACAATCTTATTCTGTTCTTTACGGAATGCTTCTAAATCGGTGATATCTGTGCGATCAAAGTGAGTAACATGTGGAATCATTACCCAGTTACGATGTAAGTTCGCACCAGAGATTTTGTTGATACGGCTTAATTCAACTTCTTCTACTTCACCAAATTTGCTGAAATCAACTTTCGGCCATGGTAATAAGCCTAAGCCTGCGCCGTTTGCCACACCATTACCCGCTGCTGCAGAAGATACAGTGCCTGTTTCAAACGCTTTAACAGCGGTTTTTACGTAAGCTTGGATATCTTCTTTCACGACACGACCTTTACGACCGGTACCTTTTACGCGATCAAGGTTGATTCCATATTCACGCGCTAAACGACGAATCACTGGAGTTGCATGTGCATAGCCTGCGCTTGCGACAACTTGTTCTTGGCTTAAGCCAGATACATTACCTGATTGTGCTGCCGGCGATGCTGCAGGTGCTGCTTGAGGAGCAGGAGCTGCTGCCGCTGGAGCCGCTGCTGGAGCGGGTGCTGCACCTGCCACTTCAAATTTCATAATTAATGAACCAGTTGAAACTTTATCACCTGATTTCACTAAAATTTCTTTTACCACACCCGCAAATGGAGCTGGCACTTCCATTGAGGCTTTATCGCCTTCAACGGTGATTAAAGATTGCTCTTCAGAAACGCTGTCACCAACGGCAACCATGATTTCAGTTACGTTAACTTCATCGCCACCGATATCAGGTACATTCACTTCTTTAATCGCTGAAGCTGTCGGTGCTGCTGCAGGTGCCGAAGCTTGTTGAGCAGGCGCTGCGGCTGGTGCTGCACCTGCCACTTCAAATTTCATGATTAATTTGCCAGTAACAACTTTATCGCCCACGTTGATTAAAATTTCTTTTACTACGCCAGCAACAGGAGCAGGCACTTCCATTGAAGCTTTATCACCTTCAACATTGATGATTGATTGGTCAACTTCAACGGTATCGCCTACTTTCACCATAATATCAGTCACATTTACTTCGTCTGAACCGATATCGGGTACATTCACTTCAACGACACTTGCAGCTGTTGGTGCGGCTGCCGGTGCAGGTGCTGCTGCAGCAGGAGCAGGCGCTGCCGCATCCGCTGACTCTAAAACAAGCATTGGTGTGCCAGTTGTGACTTTATCACCCACTTTTACTAATACTTCTTTTACCACACCAGCTTCTGGTGCTGGTACTTCCATTGAAGCTTTATCACCTTCAACATTGATAATACTTTGATCAGCAGTAATGGTATCACCTACTTTCACCATCACTTCTGTTACGGTAACTTCATCACTACCGATATCAGGAATTTGAATTTGTTTTGACATGTTATCTTACCTTTAAAAAACGCAGTTAAAATCAACCGCACTTTATTTGTAGATGCTCCTGTGTGCTCTCACACACAGGATGTTTTTATTAAGCGTAAAGCGGATTTAAAATTTCAGTTTTTAAACCAAATTTCGCGATTGCATCAGCCACCACTTTCGCATCAAATTTGCCTTGTTTTGCAAGCTCATGTAATGCTGCAACCACAACATAACGTGCATCCACTTCAAAGTGTTCACGTAAGTTTTCACGGCTGTCTGAACGACCGAAACCGTCAGTACCTAATACGTGATAGCTTTGTGCTGGGATGAATGCACGAACTTGTTCTGCAAATAATTTCATGTAGTCAGTTGCTGCAACAGCTGGAGCATCGTTCATTACTTGTGCAATGTAAGGTACGCGTGGTGTTTCTGTTGGGTGTAACATATTCCAACGTACTGCATCCGCACCTTCACGAGCCACTTCAGTGAATGAAGGCACGCTATATACATCTGAGCTTACGCCATATTCATTTGCAAGGATTTGTGCTGCTTCACGAACGTGACGGAAGATCGCACCAGAACCTAATAATTGAACATGACCTTTGTTGCCTTTCGCTTCAACGGTTTCAAATTTATAAAGACCTTTACGAATACCCTCTTCTGCGCCTTTTGGCATTGCTGGTTGTTCGTAAGTTTCGTTTAATGTGGTGATGTAGTAGAACACATCTTCTTGTTTTTCACCGTACATACGGTTGATACCGTCTTGTAGGATAACTGCCACTTCATAAACGTAAGCAGGATCATAAGATACACAGTTAGGAATAACAAGAGATTGAATATGGCTGTGACCATCTTCGTGTTGTAAACCTTCACCATTTAATGTTGTACGGCCAGAAGTACCACCGATCATGAAACCACGTGCTAATTGGTCACCTGCTGCCCACATTAAGTCACCCACACGTTGGAAACCAAACATTGAGTAGTAGATGAAGAATGGAATCATCGGAAGGTTATTTACAGAATATGAGTTCGCTGCTGCTAACCAAGATGATGCCGCACCTAATTCATTGATACCTTCTTGTAATACTTGACCATCTTTCGCTTCACGGTAATAAGCCACTAAATCACGGTCAGAAGGCACATAGTTTTGACCATGTGGGTTGTAAATACCGATTTGACGGAATAAACCTTCCATACCGAAAGTACGTGCTTCGTCAGCAATAATTGGCACAATTTGTTTACCAATGTTCTTATCTTTCAATAAGGTATTTAAGAAGCGAACAAATGCCATTGTGGTTGAAATTGGACGCGCTTGCTCTTCCAACAATGGGGCAAACTCTTCTAATGCTGGCACTTTAAATTCAGTGGTGAATTTTGGTAAACGTTTTGGTAAATAACCGTTTAACGCTTTACGTCTGCCGTGAAGATAATTATACTCTTCCGAACCTTCTGGGAAGGTGATGTATGGATAGTTAGGAATATCTTCATCTTTAATATCTAATTGGAAATGATCGCGGAAAGATTTTAAGCTTTCAAGTGACATTTTTTTCGATTGGTGTGCAGTGTTTTTACTTTCTGCTTCAGGAATTTTATAACCTTTAACCATGTGCGCTAAAATCACAACAGGTTTGCCCGCAGTTTGCGCTTTCTGGAATGCCGCATAAAGTTTTTCTGAGTCGTGACCACCACGTCTTAATGCCCAGATTTCATCATCTGTCATATCAGCCACTAATGCAGCGGTTTCTGGATAACGACCGAAGAAGTGTTCACGAACGTATGCACCATCTTTAGATTTGAAGGTTAAGTAATCACCATCAAGCACTTCCATCATTAATTGGGTTAATTTACCGGAAGTATCTTTAGCGAATAATTTATCCCAGTTAGAACCCCACATAACTTTGATTACTTCCCAACCGGCACCAGCAAATAAACCTTCTAATTCTTGAACGATTTTGCCGTTACCCGTTACTGGACCATCTAAACGTTGCAAGTTACAGCTTACAACGAAGATTAAGTTATCTAAGCCTTCACGTGCGGCGAATGTTAAATCACCTTTTGCTTCGATTTCGTCCATCTCACCGTCACCAAGGAAAGCATACACTTTTTGATCTTTGGTGTCTTTTAAACCACGGTTATCTAAGTATTTTAAGAAACGAGCAGTACGGATTGCATTTACCGGGCCTAACCCCATAGATACGGTAGAGAATTGCCAAAATTCAGGCATTAATTTCGGGTGTGGGTAAGAAGAAAGGCCTTTACCTGGTTCACATTCCTGACGGAAATTATTCATTTGATCTTCAGTAATACGACCTTCAACAAATGCACGAGCATACATACCTGGTGCTGCGTGGCCTTGGAAGAAGACTAAGTCACCGCCGTTTTTATCAGTCGCCGCTTTGAAGAAGTGGTTAAAACAAACTTCATACATACTTGCTGCAGATTGATAAGTTGAAATGTGACCACCTAATTCAAGATCTTTTTTCTGGCCACGTAATACCGCCATGATCGCATTCCAACGTACAGCACTACGAATACGACGCTCAATAGCTTTATCACCTGGGTATGCTGGCTGCTCAGAAAGTGGGATGGTATTAACATAAGGGGTTGTTACGCCACCTTTTGCAATGTTCACGCCACCATTACGTGCCTGATCAATCACCTGATTGATGATGTAATGCGCACGCTCTGCGCCTTCTGCACGAATTAATGAATCAACAGCTGACAACCAATCCTGTGTTTCAATTGGGTCAATATCGTTTACTAAGGTATCTGACATAGTCTTTCCTTATTTTACTGAGTGAAAATGAAGTTTGGTCATAGCCAAACACGAAAATCAAGCTTGTTAATCAATGTTACAAACATTTAACAAATCCTGTAAATTTTAGAAGATTTTTTGCAAGAAAGATAGTAGATTTTCACCGTTCTCATGCATTTCTTCCTGTTATTGCAATAGTCTTCATTAAAAGTGCGGTCATTTTTAAAAGATTTTTAGGTTTAAGTTAAAGCATACTTTATATATTGCATTCCCTACCCGCTTTGATCTAAAGTGCTCACATACTTTTTTAGCTTTTTAGAGGATAAAATATGAACACGACAACTCGCCCAATCTTTTCTCATAAACGAATAGCGCTCGTTGCACATGATAGCTGTAAACAAAACTTGCTCAATTGGGTAAAGAAACATAAAGAAGCTCTCGCTCCCCATCAACTTTATGCAACAGGTACAACTGGCCATCTATTATCTAGAGAAACGGGACTTGAAATAGCCTCATTATTAAGTGGCCCGATGGGAGGAGATCAACAACTTGGCGGACTAATTGCTGAGAAAAAAATTGATATGCTGATTTTCTTTTGGGATCCGATGAATGCCGCGCCACATGATCCCGATGTAAAAGCCTTAATGCGTATTGCAACCGTTTGGAATATTTCGGTGGCGATTAATCAAAGCACCGCTGATTTTCTTTTAACATCAAGCTTATTTGAGCAAGAAATCAATATTGATATCCCCGATTATGACGGGTATTTAAAGGCACGTTTAGATTAAAACTCAAATAATCTCAACCTAATAAAAAAGGAGATAAATCACTTTATCTCCTTTCTAATTATTTCGTTGTTAATTACCGGCCCTGTGCCGCAGCTCCCATCATTAGCATAAATAACACGCCTTGAACTTGCTCTTCAGGAATCACTTGACCATTAAGTTTTAGTTCGCCCTTTTCAAGCACTAAGTTAAGCGTCACATTTTTATCATTATTCACCACAATATTTTGTGCTGCCGCTTGTTTAGCTTGCTCTTCAATTTGTGCTTTAATCAACGCTTTATCTTCTTCTGGATCTAATTGTGTCATAAGTTTTTCTACAGCTGCTTTATCCACATGAATATTCACTGCAAAATCTGTAAACTGTTTATATAAACTCCCCGCCATTAAATCAAATTTCGGATCTTTCGCTAACGCCACATTTAAATCTAATGAGACTTTACCCTGGCTATTTGAAATTGAAATAGGGTTGAGTTTAAATTGAGGTTGATTATTAAAAATAGCCATACCATGATTTTCAACCCATGAGCTTAAAATTTCAGAGACCATTTCCTGATTAGCATTTTCATCATCACTGACTGATTTGAAAGCAGTGAAAAATGCTTCAATCAATGCATTAGCTGCATTTGCTTCAATATGGTTTAATTCGCTATTGTTAGTTAGTTTTCCAAAATCCTTCCCATCAATAACTATCGAGTCTACCGTATTTTCACCTTTAAGATTCAAAAAATCACCATTAAGTGAAATATCAGATGTTCCTTTAGTCCCCTTGTAAATAATAGAAACCGTATCGTCTAAAGAATTAGTGTTAGTCATTTCGATACTTTCAGCTGAAGAAACGCTTTTTCCCGTATAAATATAAGCCCACTTGGTTGGGTTGAATGAGGTTTCAAATTTCAAGCCTTTCATTTTCATTGTTACTGATTTGGGCATAACAACATCTTTGCTCTCTTCTATTTCAATATTATCAAAGTTTGAATTGAAGCTTATTTCATCTGAAACCAGATCATATTTACCCGCACGATCTTTATCAACATCAAAACCTATATTGATATTTGACCAAGCTAATTTATTTTGTGGAGAATTTGGATCTGTCACTTCCCCAGCAGCTAGTTCAACTTTACCTTTTGTTGCTAAGCTATAGCTAGTAGAGGCTTGATATTGAACTGGCTTATCTGATTTAAGTAAATCAAATAAAGGTTGGGTTGTTTCATTTTTACCAATCACACCTTGTGCTGAAAACATAGTTGGAACAAAGTTGAATTTTTCTAGCTGATTAAGCGGAAATGGGCCATGATAAAGTTTAGTTGAAAGGGGAATAGTGAATACTTTCCCTTCTTTAGGTAAAGAAATAACCACTTCATCTTCTACTTGAGAGGTAAAGAAACCGCGTTCAAACTGTTTATTTTGATAAACAACTTTAAATGAATCAGATAAGCCTAAAGCTTGAGCTTGTTTATTTGCTAATTCAATTTGGCGTAAATATTCAGTTTGTGCTTTTTCCCCGGTAAACCAAGCCCCACCGACACCTACCGCACCGAGAGCCACAATCACACCTAATGCTACGACTGATTTTTTCATTTCGATTCCTTTGTTAAATTAATAGATGATTAAAATTGTCGACAATTTACCACAAAACACAAATTTTTTCTTATTTTTTCAAAATAATTTTATATTTCCCCCTTGAACTTTGTTCATCTGGACTTATTTTGTGAAACAAGAACGGAAATGACCGCACTTTAAAAGGAAGAAAAAATTTAAATCTTGCCTCTTGAAATGCGGAAAAGTATCCACATCTTATTCATCGTAATGATTTACAACGAATTTAAAATTTACTTAGGAGTAACAAAATGGGAAAAATTATTGGTATTGACTTAGGTACAACAAACTCTTGTGTGGCAGTAATGGATGGTGATAAACCACGCGTAATCGAAAACGCAGAAGGTGATCGCACTACTCCGTCAATTATTGCTTATACAAATGACAACGAAATTTTAGTGGGTCAACCGGCAAAACGCCAAGCAGTGACCAACCCGAAAAATACATTATTTGCAATTAAACGTTTAATCGGTCGTCGTTTTGAAGATGCTGAAGTAAAACGTGATATCGACATTATGCCATTTGAAATCACCAAAGCAGACAACGGTGATGCATGGGTAAATGTAAAAGGTGACAAACTTGCGCCTCCACAAATCTCTGCAGAAGTATTGAAAAAAATGAAGAAAACTGCAGAAGATTTCTTGGGTGAGCCAGTAACTGAAGCAGTAATCACTGTTCCCGCATACTTTAACGATGCTCAACGTCAAGCAACAAAAGATGCAGGTCGTATCGCAGGCTTAGAAGTTAAACGTATTATCAACGAACCAACCGCAGCAGCATTAGCTTACGGTTTAGATAAAGGTCAAGGCAACAAAACTATCGCTGTTTATGACTTAGGTGGTGGTACATTCGACTTATCTATCATCGAAATTGATGAAGTAGGTGGCGAAAAAACCTTTGAAGTATTAGCAACCAACGGTGATACTCACTTAGGTGGTGAAGACTTCGATAACCGTGTAATCAACTACTTAGTGGATGAGTTCAAAAAAGAACAAGGTGTTGATTTACGTAATGACCCACTTGCAATGCAACGTTTAAAAGAAGCAGGTGAAAAAGCGAAAATTGAACTTTCATCTGCACAACAAACTGATGTGAACTTACCTTACATCACTGCAGATGCAACAGGTCCTAAACACTTAAACATCAAATTAACTCGCGCTAAATTAGAATCTTTAGTAGAAGATTTAGTGGCGAAATCACTTGAACCTGTAAAAGTTGCATTAAACGATGCTGGCTTAAGTGCATCACAAATTGATGATGTTATCCTAGTGGGCGGTCAAACCCGTATGCCATTAGTACAACAAAAAGTAGAAGAATTCTTCGGTAAAGCACCTCGTAAAGACGTGAACCCGGATGAAGCAGTTGCTATCGGTGCTGCAGTTCAAGGTGGTGTATTAGCGGGTGATGTAACTGATGTCTTATTGTTAGACGTAACACCATTATCTTTAGGTATCGAAACCATGGGTGGTGTGATGACTACCTTAATTGAGAAAAACACGACGATTCCAACTAAAAAATCACAAGTGTTCTCAACTGCAGAAGATAACCAAAGTGCAGTAACCATTCACGTATTACAAGGTGAACGTAAACAAGCATCTGCGAATAAATCTTTAGGCCAATTCAACCTTGAAGGCATTAACCCAGCTCCACGCGGTATGCCACAAATTGAAGTAACCTTCGACATCGACGCTGACGGTATTATCCACGTTTCTGCGAAAGATAAAGGTACTGGCAAAGAACAACAAATCACCATCAAAGCCTCTTCAGGTTTAAGTGATGAAGAAATTCAAAAAATGGTTCGTGATGCAGAAGCAAACGCTGAAGCAGACCGTAAATTTGAAGAATTAGTACAAGCTCGCAACCAAGCAGATCACCTTGTACACAGCACACGTAAACAATTAGAAGAAGCGGGTGATAAAGTTCCAGCTGAAGATCGTGCAGCAATTGAAAGCGCATTAAGCGATTTAGAAACTGCAGCGAAAGGCGAAGATAAAGCAGCAATCGAAGCTAAACTTCAAGCACTTGCAGAAGTGGCTCAAAAACTTGCTCAAGCTGCACAACCACAAGCTGATGCACAACAAGCTCAAAGCAACAGCAAACCAAATGATGATGTTGTTGATGCTGAGTTTGAAGAAGTGAAAGATAACAAATAATTTCACTTGAACCAAAATTAAAGGGCGTAGCAATACGCCCTTTTAGCATATTCATTAAATGCCGTTTTTCCTGACTTTATTTAAAAAAGTGAAGTCAGGAAAAATAAACTAGGAGGATAAATGGCGTTAAAACTCTACCCAATCGTACAACAACGCTTAAATAACAACATAGCAAATGAGATAATCTCAACCCTTTGGCAAAACAATTTCGACAAACTACCACAAGGTCACTGTTGTTATGGTATCTATTTTAATTATGCTACGAATTACCAAGCAGACTATGATTTTGCGATTGCAAGTGAGGTTGTATTAGAAACAGATATCCCGGTGATTGAAATTGAAGATTTGAGTTTCTACGAAGTTTTTCATTGCAAAGTAGATGAAATTTATCAAACATGGCAACTGATCTGGGAAAAAGAACAACAAGGTTTACTTAAGCGGGCTTATTCGGTAGATTTTGAAAAATACCACCCTGATGGTTTGGTAGAAATTTATATCGCTGTTGAACCTCATTGCTAAACTCAAAGTGCATAAAATTTTATAAAAAACGACCGCACTTTATCCCCAAAACAAACACAACTAAAGGAAAAAACAATGAAATTCGAAACGAAATGCCTCCATGCTGGCTATAGCCCTAAAAACGGTGAGCCACGTGTTCAACCTATCGTGCAAAGCACAACTTATACCTACGATTCTGCAGAAGAAATTGGCAAATTATTTGATTTACAAGCAGCAGGTTATTTCTATACTCGCCTAGCAAACCCAACGACAAATGCCGCGGAAGAAAAAATCACGGCACTTGAAGGTGGCGTGGCAACAATGTGTACAGCTTCTGGTCAATCTGCGGTTTTCTATGCGATGTTGAATATTTTAGAAGCAGGCGATCATTTCATTTCCTCTTCTTATGTGTATGGCGGTTCCTACAATTTATTTGCCCACACATTCAAAAAAATGGGGATTGAAGTGACTTTTGTAGATCAAGATTTACCACTTGAAGAACTCAAAAAAGCAATCCGTCCAAATACAAAAGCGGTCTTTGCTGAAACCATTGCAAACCCCGCTTTACGTGTGTTAGATATTGAAAAATTTGCTGCCTTAGCGAAAACTGCAGAGGCGCCATTATTAGTTGATAACACCTTCGCTACCCCCTATTTTTGTCGTCCAATCGAATTTGGCGCGAATGTGGTCATTCACAGCACATCTAAATATTTAGATGGTCATGCTATTGCCCTTGGTGGTGCAATTACAGACGGTGGTAACTTTAATTGGAATAACGGTAAATATCCGCAACTAAGCACACCTGACCAAACTTATCATGGTTTAGTTTATACAGAAACCTTTGGTCCTGCAGCTTACATTGTCAAAGCGCGTGTTCAATTAATGCGTGATTTAGGTGCAACGCCTGCCCCACAAAATAGTTTCTTATTGAATGTCGGTATGGAAACCCTTGCACTTCGTATGCAACGTCATTATGAAAATGCACAGGCCGTAGCCGAGTTTTTAGAAAAACATCCGCAAGTCGCTAAAGTGAATTACCCTGGCTTACCAAGCTCACCAGATTACGCTCTCAAACAAAAATATTTACCTAACGGTTTGTGTGGTGTCATTTCCTTTGAGATTAAAGGTGGCAAAGAAACCGCGGCAAAATGGTTAAACGCGTTACAAATGACCTCACGTGAAGTACACGTAGCCGATATTCGTACTTGTGCGTTACATCCAGCGACTTCAACACATCGCCAATTAAGTGAAGCTGAACTAGAACAAGCTGGTATTTCTGCAGGGCTTATTCGTCTTTCTTGCGGTATTGAAAATATTCAAGATATTTTAGCTGACTTAGAGCAAGCATTCGCTGCAGCGAAATAAGTATTATAAGGCAGGCAAATTGCCTGCCACTTTAAATAGAGAGATAAAAGCGTTCAGCTTATCGCTTATTTTTATTTGTTTACTTATCTTAATAGTAAGCAAACAAAAACAAGTATAAATTAACGTATTTACCCTTGATATTTCTGCCTTCGGCATCATTTTTATTGTTAGGTATGTTGTTAATGCAGTACCACACAATAACAAAATAAAATTTTTTAAATTTATATTTTTAAACGGAAAACGAAAACATTATGGCAAAGAAAGATTATTACGACGTTCTTGGTGTTGAACGTGGCGCAGATGAAAAAGCAATTAAACGTGCTTACAAAAAACTCGCCATGCAATATCACCCTGATAGAACCAAAGGTGATAAAGCCAAAGAAGAAAAATTTAAAGAAATCCAAGAAGCCTATGAAATCTTAGGCGATAAAGAAAAACGTGCGGCTTACGATCAATACGGTCACGCAGCCTTCGAACAAGGTGGCATGGGAGGCGGTGGCTTCGGTGGCGGATTCAGCGGCGCTGATTTCGGTGATATTTTTGGTGATATGTTCGGCGATATCTTCGGCGGTGGCGGACGTGGTCGTCAGCGCGTAGTGCGTGGTGAAGATTTACGTTATGACATCCAAATTACGTTAGAAGAAGCCGTAAAAGGTACAACCAAAGACATCCAAATCAATACGCTTGCTCACTGTGATAGCTGTGATGGCTCTGGTGCAGAAAAAGGATCAAAAGTTGAAACATGTCCAAGCTGTCATGGTTCTGGTCGTGTTCGTCGTCAACAAGGCTTCTTCGTAACTGAAGCGGTTTGTCCGACTTGTCATGGTTCTGGTAAGAAAATTGAAAAACCATGTAAAAGCTGCCATGGCGAAGGTCGTGTTCACAAGAAGAAAAACCTTTCCGTTAAAATCCCAGCAGGTGTGGATACCGGCAACCAATTACGTTTAAGCGGTGAAGGCGCAGCGGGTGAAAATGGCGCGCCAGCAGGCGATTTATATGTGGTGATTCACGTTAAAGAACATCATATCTTTGAACGTGATGGAAACAACCTCTACTGCGAAGTGCCAATCAGTTTCTCAATGGCAGCGTTAGGGGGTGAAATTGAGGTCCCAACCTTAGACGGTAAAGTGAAACTCAAAATTCCTGCGGAAACCCAAACAGGCAAACTCTTCCGTATGCGTGGTAAAGGGGTAACCTCTACACGTAGCGGCTACGCAGGTGATCTCATTTGTCGCGTGGTGATTGAAACACCAGTCAACTTAAATAAAGAACAAAAAGAATTATTAGAAAAACTGGAAGAAAGTTTGAAAGGGCAAAAATCTCATAGCCCGAAATCTTCAAGCTTTTTAGACGGTGTGAAGAAATTCTTTGATAACTTAGGTAAGTAAGCCTAAACAGAAAGTGCGGTCAATTTTAAAACTATTTTGAAATTGACTGCACTTTTTTATTGATAAAAAAGGACCTATCCATGGGTCCTTTTTCTCTCTATTATTCTTTAAGCTTTAACCATTTGCTGGACAATGTTCCGGCTGTCATTGCACCATTCACATTCAGTGCTGTTCGTCCCATATCAATTAATGGTTCAATTGAAATCAATAAACCGACTAATTCTAACGGGAGATTTAAAGTCGATAACACCACAATCGCAGCAAAGGTTGCGCCACCACCCACTCCAGCAATACCGAAAGAGGAAATCGCTACCACTAATACTAATGTTGCAATATAGCTCACCGTAAATGGATCAACACCCACCGTTGGTGCCACCATTACCGCTAGCATCGCAGGATAAATCCCCGCACAACCATTCTGTCCGATTGTTGCCCCAAAGGTAGCAGAAAAGTTTGCTACAACAGGATTATTACCCAGTTTATCTGTTTGAGTTTCAATGTTTAATGGAATACTCGCCGCACTTGAACGAGAGGTAAAGGCGAAACTCAATGTTGGCAATGCTTTTTTGAAGTAAGTGATTGGGTTAATACCAGATAAACCAAGTAATACGCCATGCACAATAAACATCAAGATAATCGCAATATAGGATGCAACAATAAAGCTACCTAAATTCAGAATATCTTCCCATTTTGATGTAGCCGCCATTTTAATCATTAACGCAAACACACCGTAAGGAGTTAAACGAATGACAAAGCGCACTAAACGCATGACTAATTTATTTAATGTATCAACCCCTTGTGCGATACGATCACCGAGTGATTGATCTTCTTTGCGTAAACTTAATGCTGCTACACCTAAAAAGGCAGAGAAAATCACGGTACTAATAATCGAGGTTGGATTTGCTCCGGTTAATTCTGCAAATGGATTTTTAGGAATAAAGGAAATCAACATCGCTGGAATAGAAAGGTTGCTGACTTGGTCAACTCGTCCTACAACTTTCGCCTGTGCTGCTAATTCACGCTCACCTGCCACTAAGTCTTCTGCAGTTAAACCAAATACTTGTACCATAATGATACCGATTAATGCGGCGATAGCGGTGGTGACTAAAAGCACAGAAAGTACGCTAAAACTGATTTTGCCTAATGAGCCGGCTTGATTTAAACGCGTAATCGCAGAAAGGATCGACACAAACACCAACGGCATTACAATCATTTGGAGTAAGCGAACATAGCCACCGCCGACTAAATTGATCCAATCTAAGGCTGTTTTCACGGTTTCTTGCTCACCTAAGGATTGTAGCAATGCACCGCCTACAAGCCCTAATAACAAACCAACAAATACCGTTTGACCTAATTTTTGTGTGCTACGATAGAGATAATTGAGCCCTAAAAGCACTGCAACAAAAAGTACTAAAGTAAGAAATAACATTTTTGTTCCTTAAGAAGTTGATAACTAAGTCTATTTAATGGTTTTTATCAAAGGAAATAAAATGTTTTTTAGGAATGAGATATAACTAAATGGAATTTAGTAAAAATGTTACTCTATCCGTAATTATTTTAGCTATAAAAGAGTGAAGAACAGCATTTAATTCTTATTTTAGTATGAAGATAAGTATTACAAGTTTATCTCATCATATTAATTAGTTATAGTAATCATAGAGACTTATAATGAAACGAAGAGTGCCCAGTAAGATTCTATTATAACATTTAGATGCCTCAGAAACTTTTCATTAGCATTCCAATTTAGAGTCAATAACTCTATATCTTTCCCCTATTTAGTTTCACTAGCCAAATGATATTTGAAACAGTAAAGAGTAAGCCAGTAATTAGGATAATAAAAATTAAATGGCAAAAAAGCATAATGGAAAAGATGAGCGATTAAGAAACCTAATCGCCAATTCATCTTTAATTAGACTTCTTAAATCTTTTAATAAAATCTCTCAATTTTAAGACATTTTCAAAAACAAATTTATGAAATAGAAATAACCATAGCATAAACTCAGCGACTGAATAAGAGATATCCCCCTTCTCCCCTATAAAAAAGCCAGAGATATCGTCAAACATACTTCCTCTAATAGAGTTTGATAGACCCTCTATAATTTTAGTATCAGGCATAATTAAAACGATAAATATTAAAATGGAAAATACCACACTTATAACAAACTCAAAAATATCATACACTATACCATTGTTATTATTATAGAAATGAAAACAAAGAAAACAATACAACACAATAACTACTAAACACAAAAACCAAGCACCACATGGAAGTAACAATAAAGGAAAAACAATACTAATAAAAAGACGTATTCCAGATATAATATTTCCATTATAAATTTTATCACCCTGTTCAAGCAAAGCTAAAAACATAGATTTAATAGATTTAATACAATTAATCACAAGAAACCCCCATTCAGTTTTAAACTTAACGCATTATTTTAAATATTAAATATAAATTTATTCAAGTAAAAAATGTAAATATACTTCAAGAACTCTTCTCTATATCACCGAAATAGCTTTTATTTGTACATAAACATCCATTCCTTGAGCAAAATGCAATTCATTAAACGCCCATTTACTGATACTTGCCCAAACTTTATGTCCTTCCACCAACACCGCAATGTCAATGCGATTCTCTTTTGGAACGATTTGTACAATTTGCCCTCGTAAGATATTACGAATACTCGTTTGCTCTGGCTTACTGAGTGTAAGTGACACATCGGAACTATAAATACAGACACGCACTTTTTCATTCGCTTGATGATGTACTTCGTTAATCCAAAGCTGTTGTTCGCCCAAAGAAAGTGCGGTCATTTTATAGGTTGGATTATGTAAATATACTGGCAACGCCAACACACTACTCTGCTCCGATTCGCCTTTCCAAGGGGCAAATAACGGACTGTTCCACACATTTTCTAAGGTGTCATAGGCTTTCACTTTGCCATTTTCCATCAGCACAACACGATCGGCCAAACGCAATAATTCATCTAAACTGTGCGTCACATATAAAATCGGCACATTAATTTCCTTGGATAGACTTTCCAGATATTGCATAAGCTCACGTTTGCGAGGCACATCTAAAGCTGAAAGCGGTTCATCCATTAACAAAATATCAGGATCTATTAATAAGGCTCGCCCAATCGCCACACGTTGTTTTTCGCCACCCGATAAAGTAAGTGGATAGCGTTTGAGTAACGGTTCAATACCAAGTAGCTGAACAATATAGTCAAAGTCTTCACGGCTGACATGCTTCATGCCATAACGTAAATTGCCTTTGACGTTGTAATGCGGAAATAAACGGGCATCTTGGAATACATAGCCAATTTTGCGCTGATGCACGGGGAGATTCTCACCGTTCTCCACGTCCACCAAAGTGCGGTCATTTAAACGAATAAATCCTTGATCGGGATGAGTTAAACCACTCACCAAATTAATCAATGAGGTTTTACCCGAACCTGACAAACCAAAAATAGCCGTCACACCTTGAGTTGGCAGTTGCAGATCCGCACGTAAGGTCAAGCGACCTAATTGTTGTTGTACATTAATGTGTAGCATCGCCCTGCCCCAATTTTTTCTGCATCCGTTTGCTCAATGCTTCGGAAAGCAATAAAGAAATTAATGAAAGGATCACCGCAAACAAGCAAAGGCGTGCAGTTTGTGCTTCTGCGCCTGGTGTTTGGATAAACGAATACATTGCTAAAGGAATGGTTTGAGTTTCCCCCGCAATATTAGATACGAAGGTAATGGTTGCGCCAAATTCCCCTAAAGAACGTGCGAAACCTAATACTAAACCCGCCAATACGCCAGGTAAAGAAAGAGGCAACGTGATTGTAAAAAAGACTCGCCAAGGCGAAGCGCCAAGCGTTTGTGCAGCTTGCTCTAACTTAAAATCGATGCTTTCTAAGGAAAGACGAATTGCCCGCACAACCAACGGAAATGCCACCACCGCTGAAGCTAATACCGCCCCCTTCCAACTAAAGCCGAAGGATAAGCCAAACCATTGATATAAATACTTGCCAATAAAGCCATTACGCCCCATGGCGACTAATAATAAATAACCGATTACCACTGGCGGTAACACCAAAGGCAGATGAATAATTCCTGTAATCATCGATTTACCGTAAAATTCCTTACGAGCCAGTAACCAAGCAATAAAAATTGCGAAGGGCAAACTCCAAAGCATAGAACTCAATGCGACACTCATGCTTAAGTGAATCGCATCCCATTCCATCGGGCTTAATTGAAACCAAGAGAGCAAAATATTTCCTTGTGTATATATCGATATGACGAAATTTCTTTAGAGATAACAAAAAGGACAGTTGCCTGTCCTTTCTTTATAAAGTCTGAGCTCATTATTTCACAGAGAAACCATATTCAACAAATATTTTTTTCGCTGCGCTCGATTCTAAGTAATTAAGGAAATCACGGGTATCCGCGTTGTCATGATCTTTTAAAATCGCAACGGGATATTCAACTGGTTTATAACTGTCTTTCGGGAATATGCCGACTGTTTTCACTGAGCTACTCACTTTCGCATCGGTGCTATACACAATACCATAAGGGGCTTCAGCGCGTTCAACTAAGGCTAATGCACCACGCACGTCTTTCGCACGCGCTAATTTATCTTTAACTTGATCCCATAAATTTAATTTGGTTAATGATTCTTCTGCATATTGTCCTGCAGGAACATGTGCAGGATCACCTACAGATAAATAGCTGTCTTTTAAACCTTTGATCCATTCACCTTTTACAATATCTACTGAATTAGCGGCACTTTTAGCTGGTGCAATTAACACTAATTCGTTGCCAGCTATAACCTTTTCAGTCTCTTTAACAGTAAGATTCTTATCAGATAAATATTTCATCCATTTGTTGCTTGCTGAAATAAATAAGTCTGCAGGTGCACCTTCTTCAACTTGTTTTGCAAGGGTGGAAGAAGAAGCAAAAGAGAAAACAACGGTATTATTTGGCTTTTCAGTTTGATATTGATCCGCAATTTGTTTTAACGCATCAGTCATTGAAGCTGCAGCAAACACAGTCACTTTTGCTGATGCAGCAAAAGATACCCCCATACCCGCAATTAAAAGTGCGGTTGCAAATTTAGTTAATTTCATTATTTATCTCCTATATAAATGAAACTATATATAAAAAAATATACTGCGTATAAATTATAACTTGAATTTTTAAATAAGCATACAGAAAAACTTAAAGATCAAGTAAAATAAACAGAATTGTGTATTAGGAGGAGATGATGAAACAAACTGAAATTTTACTGACGATCAAACTTCATCAAGAATTATTTATTGATCCAAAACGTGTTCGCCTCTTAAAAGAAATTAAAGAATGTGGCTCAATCAACCAAGCAGCCAAAAACGCAAAAGTAAGCTATAAAAGTGCTTGGGATCACCTTGAGGCGATGAATAAAATCAGCCCCAAACCGCTTTTAGAACGTAATATCGGTGGAAAAAATGGAGGGGGGACTTCATTAACTACTTACGCAGAACGTTTGCTCCAGCTTTATGATTTGCTCGAACAAACACAAGAGCACGCGTTCCATATTCTGCAAGATGAGACGATCCCGCTAAACAGCCTACTTTCAGCAACGGCAAAATTCTCCTTACAAAGTAGCGCACGCAATCAATTTTTTGGTAAGGTGGCAAGCCAACATATCGTGGACTCCCGCTGCATTGTTGCAGTAAATATTCAGGATTTAGCTCACCCATTACACGTTTCGATCACAATGCGCAGTGCTGAGCGTCTCAGACTCATTACTGAAAAAGAAGTGATGGTCATGTTTAAAGCCCCTTGGGTGAAAATTAGTGCCACTACATTAGAAGAAAAAAATAACCTCTTCCAAGCGACTATTCTTTCAATGGAAAACGAAGAAGCCATTGTGCAATTAAAGGACAGCTCAATTGAATTTTGCGCCAGCATTCATAGCAAAGATGGTTGGAAAGTGGGACAAGATGTGTGGTTACACGTGGATCCAGAACAGATTATTTTGGCAACATTGAAATAATCCTAGAAACGAAAAGTGCGGTCAAAATTAACCGCACTTTTTTATTTTCGCTTATAACGCAATCTCATCAATCGAGCGCCCAAAACTTGGCAAAAAGACTTGTAAAAAATAATCCATTTCTTGGCTGTGCCATTGTTCCATTAAATTTTCTAAGCGTTTCTTCGCTGTTTTAAATTCATGGTTACCGTGCTCTAATTCAAATTGAGCTTTAATATACGCACAAATCAAATCCGCTTGTTTTACTATATGCTTTTCTTCTGGACTAAATTGCTCACTATCTAAATATGGTGCAAAACTCTCTTGCAATTCAGTCGGGAGCAAACTAATTAAATGTAATTCAGCTGCCGCTTCAATATCTTTATAAGCATGCGTTATTTCAGAGTTGAAATACTTAATTGGGGTCGGCAAATCACCAGTAAAAATTTCAGAAGTATCATGATACATCGCCATCACTGCAATACGCTCAGGATTCACTTCCCCACCAAAAAATTGATTTTTAATAATGGCTAAGGCTTGTGCCACAAAGGCAACTTGCAGACTATGCTCCGCCAAGTTTTCCTTTTCAATATTGCGCATCAATGACCAACGCTGAATTAAGCGAAGACGATCTAAACAGGCAAAAAAGTGACTGGTTTTAACTTCCACAATATATCCTTAGTTAGATGGCAACTCTTCAATAATCACGGGAAGATCAATTATTTTACCTAAACGCGAAATTGTGATGATGACTTCTGTATTCGGTTTAGTATCACTAATAATTTGCATCATTTCACGGATAGAGAGGTTATCTTGTTTATTTAAACGTAAAATCACATCCCCCACTTGGATGCCTGCTTTCGCTGCAGGGCTATTGGCGGTCACGCCTGTAATCACGATACCACCGTTTGAGTTAGCGGTGATTTCACTTTGTACCCCAAAATAACCACGAATCACGCGTCCATCGCGAATAATTTTATACAACACATCATTGGCAATACTGATTGGAATCGCAAAATTCAGACCTTCTGCAATTTCATTGGCTGTTTTACCAATACTTAACGTGCTGATCCCGACTAATTCGCCTGCTGAGTTAATCAACGCGCCACCAGAGTTACCGCGGTTAATCGACGCATCTGTTTGAATAAAGTTTTGACGACCTAAAGAATCCCCTACGGCACTACGCCCTACCGCACTGATAATCCCTTGGGAAACACTTTGACCGAGGTTATACGGGTTACCAATAGCCAAAGCTATATCCCCAACTCGTACTTGGCGTTCTTTATTTTGTGGAATGGTAGAAAGATTGGTTGCTTTGATTTTTAATACCGCAAGATCCGTCAAATTATCCGAACCGATTAAATTCGCTTCATAAATATTGCCGTTTTGCAGTGCGACTACAATTTGATCGGCATTTTGGATAACGTGTTTATTGGTGAGAATATAACCGTCTTTGGTCATAATCACGCCAGAACCTAAGTTATTTACCTGTAATTGATCGCTATCATTAATGCTGGCAGAAGAAAAAGATCGGTTGTACACGTTAACCACAGCAGGCGAAGCAATTCTCACAGCACTATTAAACGAAACGATATCATCCGCAGAGAAAAGGCTGCTGTTATTGAGCTTAGGAACGGCAAATAAAATAACGCCTGCCGCAGCAAGCCCCCAAAGGGCGGAGTGGAAAAGTTTTTTAAACATTTTTTATTCTTTTATTAATAAGTTAGGTAAATAACTGAGCTTTAAATCATCCCCAATTCTTTCACATTCTTGCAATTGCCACAATGGGGCATCCGCAAGTTTTTCCAAATGTGGGAGTTTGCATAATCCTCGAGCGTTATCTCCCAAGAGTTTCGGGGCGACATAAATGATTAATTCATCTACAGCATGTTGTTCAATCAAGCTACCCGCTAAATTGGCGCCGGCTTCAACCCAAACAGAATTCACTTGTCTCTTGCCTAATTCTGTCATCAATAGATCAAAATCATAGTTTTCTGGCAGTAACATTTGCTCACAGAAATCAGGGAATACAGACATATCTCGTGGAATTGAACCCACAAGCCAAACTGGCGAATGGGTATGGAATAATTGATGGTTTGGTTGAACTCGATTTTTAGAATCTAAGATTATGCGAATAGGCTGACGTACAGTATCTTCAGCATATTCCGCTTTTAGATCATCGGGAAATTGATTCCAACGCACGTTCAAGCTTGGATCATCGGCTAACACGGTAGCACTTGTTGATAAAAGTGCGGTCGCTTTGGCTCGCATTTTTTGTACATCTGCACGAGCTGCTTCACCCGTGATCCACTTGCTTTCACCGCTTGCCATGGCTGTTCTGCCATCTAAACTCATGGCTAATTTTAGCTGCACATAAGGCTTGCCAGCTCGCATACGTTTGAGAAAACCTTTATTTAAAGCTTCTGCTTGTTCATTCAATAAATTGACCGCACTTGGTATGCCTGCATCGGCTAACATTTTTAAGCCCTTGCCTGCCACTTGAGGATTAGGATCTGCCATGGCTGCGACAACTCGACTGATACCAGCTTCAATTAAACCTAATGCACAAGGCGGTGTGCGTCCATAATGAGAACAAGGTTCAAGTGTCACATAAGCAGTTGCGCCTTTCGCTTTCTCACCGGCATCTGCCAATGCCATTCGTTCTGCATGAGGCTGACCGGCTTTAAAATGAAACCCTTTCCCGACAATTTCACCGTTTTTAACTAACACACATCCTACGGATGGATTAGGCGTAGTGGTGTACTGCCCTTTTGCCGCAAGCTCAAGAGCGAGTTGCATAAATTTCACATCATCAGGGGAAAAGGTATCACTCATATTAATCCTTTAAGCTTTCAATTTCTTTGGTGAATTCATTAATATTATCAAAGCTCAAATAAACGGACGCAAAACGGATATACGCCACTTTATCTAATTCTTTCAGCTCATTCATGGCTAATTTACCTACGAGATGACTTGGCACTTCACGCTCACCCGTCGCACGTAATTGGATAATAATATGGCTGATGGCTTTTTCCACATCATCCGAACTTACAGGGCGTTTTTCTAACGCATGTTGAATACCGCTACGCAATTTATCTTCATTAAACGGCTCGCGTGACCCATCATTTTTAATAATTTTTGGCACCACTAATTCGGCCGTTTCAAAGGTGGTAAAGCGTTCATGACAATTCCCGCATTCCCGACGACGACGCACTTGATACCCATCAGAAACCAAACGGCTGTCAATCACCTTAGTTTCTTCAGTTGAACAAAACGGACAACGCATTTTAGATCCTTTTCAAAATTATTCTTAAGCCAGTATCTTATCAAAAATCCAGGATCTTTTCGATCTGAAGATCCGCTTTAAGACAACATTTCTCCAAACCAAGAGGTGGTTTGTTTCACCAACTGCAAGAGACCATCCTGCGATTTAAATTGTTCTGTTTGACCCAACACCCTAGCCCAATAAGGATCAGCTTTTCTATAACCATAGTTATCATCTTTCGCAAGGGATTCAATATTCGTCAAAACATTGTCAAAATTGACTGCACTTTCATCTTTTTCAATAAACTTCGCGATATTTTCCGTTGGAATGAGCTGAATTTGTTGCTGGCTTTGTAAATAAGCCTCGACATACATTTTCAGTTTCTCAAGTGCGGTTGATTTTTCTATTGTTTTTAATGTTAAATCCTTATCTTTAGCAATAATGCGTGGTGGCAGTGCGTTCTCTTTTGTCGCAAGCTGAATAAGATAATAAAGCCATGGGCGAATACGATAACGATCTTTATATTTTGCAAATCGCCATTCGATTATCTGATTTTCATCACCAAATAATGGCTCCATATAGCCAAACAAGCGAATGTTGCCTTGTGCCGTTTCCACCACAAAATCAACACTCTCACTATGTGGTGAAGAATAATCCTTAATTTTCTCTTTAAAAGCCAATACATCAGCACGAATATCTTGTTCACAAACCTCCGCAAACTCGCCGCGTGGCATGATGCCTTTCACTCGCTGTTTGGCAAAATAATCGTTAAATTGCGCTTCCTCTAAATGCAATAACTCATTATTAATGCGATAACGATCCAAGCCATTTAATGTGAAGTTTTCACTTTCTTCAATGCGATCGTCTTCATCTCGGAAATACACACCAAGCTGCTTTTCAAAAAAGAATTTCACTGGATTTTCAACAAAACTCACAAAACGATCGAGTTCAATTTCCGTTATTAGTTCTTGATTTTCGCCCATCGGCACAACAAATTCATGACATTTTCTTTCTTGGAATTGGGCAATTGGTAGCCATTTTTTCGCAAAAGAGCGGTTAATTTTCCCTTCATTTTGGAAATTACTTGGACTAAACGCCGTCATTGGATGTTGTTCAATCCTTAAACCATTTTCTGAATAATGATTAATATAATCAATTAACTGACTCACCAATACTGAAGGTTCTTTAGGTTGATTATCAATAATTGAAGAGCCCACATAACTCACATAAAAATGGGATCTTGCGGCCAGTAAGGCTTCAAGGAATAAGTAACGATCATCATCTCGACGAACACGATCGCCTTTTTGATGATGATATTGCATTAAGTCAAAACTATTTGGTGTATGACTGCGTGGGTAATCCGCCTCATTCATCCCAAGCAAACACACCACTTTGAAAGGAATGGAACGCATTGGTAAAAGTGTGCAGAAATTCACTTTCCCCGCTAAGAAACGAAGGCTGTTTGGTGTTTCTTCTAAACGTGCAGACATCACTTCCGCAATCACATCCGCTTGCAAGGTTTCTTCAAAATTGACGGACTGCAAATCATCGGCAAAGGCATTGATACAATCTTGAATATAAAATAAGGTATCTGCAGTTTCTTCATTTTGCACAAAGAAATCCGTCAAAAGTGCGGTCAATTTTTCACGCCATTTTTCAATGCTGTGTGCCTTTTGCAAATCTTGATGCCATTTATTTAAGGCCGTAAAAAATTGATTCACCGCACCGACTAACTGTCCTTTCAATCCATAGCTACTATCAAGTCCAAGACTGTCTTGCCAAACGCCTTGTTCTTCACGCATCGCATAGCCTAAAGTCATACGTTCAAGCCCCGCCTGCCACGCGTTAAAATTCAGTGTATTCTGCAATTTTTCTAAACCAAAGCGAATACCCGACTCTTTCACCCATTCGCGAATTTGTTCGAGATCTGCAAGCGCAATATTAAAACGTTCACGAATAGCGGGAATATCCAATAAAGCCAGTACTTCTTCCGCGCCAAACTGACTTTCTCTTAAATTTAACAGGGAAAGATAGCTCGACACGATCACATCACTTTCAGACAATTTACTGTCAGAAATTGAGAACGGAATAACGGGTGCATCCGCACTATTCGCACCAAAGACCGCCTGAATATAAGGCGTATATTGGTTAACATCGGCCACCATGACCACCACATCTTTTGGTGTAATCTGTTCTTCTTTTGGCTTATGCTGATTTTGATTGAATAAATCCAATAAATAATCATGCAGCACTTCAACTTCTCGCATCGCGCTATGGCAAGATTTCACAATCAAAGAGCGGTCATTTTTCGCTACATTTAATGCACCATGGCTTAACGTCAAAATTTGATTTTGAATCTGTCCTAACAACGTTTTTTCGGGAAGTTCTGCATAGTAATCACGGGAAATGGCTTGAATATTCTCCTCATCTCGTACTAATTGATAGAGAAAATCCCGCCCCATTTTTCCCCAAGAGGCTAAAAGCGGATTCCCGCTGAACAATTCTTCTTGTTGATTGGTGTAATCAAGGTCGGCGGGTTCCCATGACACTTGCTCGGCTGAAATTAAAGGCTTCACATCATCACTTTCTTGCACGAAACGCTGTCTTTCTAATAAATAGGATTTACTCAGATCTCGCAAGTCGCCCCAATATTCTTGACATGGATTGTTGAAGAATAAATGTACATCTGTTTTAGCTGAAATACCTTGGAAAATATTGAGATAAACCGTTGGCAATGCTGGAATACCAAAAATAAAAATACGTTCTGGTAAGTTGAGTGTCGCATTGGGATCACGACATAATGCTAAAAATTGTTGATTGAGTGCAGCACGATGTTTTGCTTTTCCACCGAAATCACGTTGGACATCATCCACTAAGGCTCGCCATAAAATTCCCTGCCAGTGAATATTGCCTTTAATTTGAGAAAGAAAGGTAGGATTTAACGCCGAAAGCCCCTGCTTTTGCTGATTAATTTGAGCCAAGATCTTTTCATCGTTATTTTCTTCCCATGCGGCAATCCATTCGGGACGATAGACGAGATATTGGTCAAATAAATCGGCAACTTTTAGGCTTAATTGATAAAGTTTTTGCTGTTCTGATGCTGGCGAGGACGCTAAATATTTTTTTAACGGTTCAAATTCTTTTTGCTGTAAAAAGGTTGGGATTAATCGCATTAATCGCCATAACGTTGAATCTTTTTCAAAAGGGTTTTGCGTGGAAACATTCGGCAAATTATCGGCGTAAAGTTTCCAAATAAAACTGGAAGGCATGGGGAATTGGAAATTCGCTGCAACACCGCGTTTTTTAGCAATTTCCATTTGCAACCATTGTGCCATACCCGGACTTTGCACCAACACAATGTCAGATTGAAACGGATCATGTTGCGGTAAATTTTCCAACAGCGAAACTAAAATATCCTTTTGAATTTCTGGTTGGTTTGAATAATAAGTAACGAACAAAATAACGCCCTTTTGAAAGCAAAAACAATGCGTTATTTTACTCGGTTTTCAATAAAAATTCACCTTGAGGATAGCGTATATTCACCTGATGATGACTGCATTGAATTGCAAATTGAATGCCATTTTGTTCTACGCTATTTTCACAAGACAAGCCTAAAAACTGACGTTGAGCCTGATTTTCAGCAATTTGAATCGCCTGAAATTCTTGAAAAACGCTGACCGCACTTTTCCGTTGCTCAGTCGTCCATCGGTTAAAGATCAAAAATAACCCGCTGAAAATCGATAAGGCTAATAAAAGTGACATTAACGACATGCCTTTATTCACTTTGCTCTTGCGCACTTAAATCACTCCAACTTTTATCCACCAAATGCCATTGGCTATATTCTTGTACGAGTTTTGTCACCACGGCTTTACCGTAAGCCACCGTCACGTCTCCCTCCAACTTAAGTGAGCCTCCAGTAATCACAGCACCACTAATACGCCCTCTGCCGGTTAAACTTAAATCTCCTTCTGCTAGCAGAATACCACTCACATTCCCTTTAATTTCTAATTGGCTTTGCGTTATCCAATACACTTGTGGTGTTTTTTGAGCAGTTAAAGTCGTATCGACTTTCACAAAGTGCGGTTGAAAATCAGCTTGTTTTTCGCTGGAAATAAAATCTCGCAGCATATTTTCATTAATACCTTTTGTGGGCGATTTCTTAAATAACTCTGCACGTTTACACCAAACAGAATAGGCGACTTTATCCTCTGCCCCTGAAGACTCGAAAAAGACTTGTTTTACTTTTTCAGCACCATTTAAAGGCAAGTTTTGGCAAATGTTCGTTTGTTGTTGCTGACTGATTTTCTGTAAAGGAAGACTCTGTTCTACATAATATTTTCGCTGACTCATTTGAGATCGAAAAAACGCAAAGATCTGTTCATCAAATAATAAGATCAATGCCAATAATCCCGAAAGTAAAATCAGTGCCGTCAGTGTCACAATCCCTTTTTTCATGATCACTCTTCTTGATTTAATAAAGGCACCACAAGCGAAGTTTCATATTGAATATGCTTATGTGTTGCAAGATTTCCCGCGAGTTTGATTTCAATCCCTTTCCCTGCCTTTAACCAATCAAAGCGTAATTGAGAAATCTCAAACTCTTTTTCATCCAATAAATCTGTCCATCCACCACCGGCGTTACAAGTAGATTGCGTTAAAGCACGCTGACACTCTGCTGAACGGCAATCCGCATTTACCGCATTTTTATAAGTTTGTTTAGTTTCGATCATTTTGCCGTTAAGTTTGTAACCAAATAGCTCTTTTTCGATATTTTTTGCCACATTTTTAACGCCATTTACGCAAGTGTTTTTTGTGTATTTTTCACCAATACAACCATTACTATTCAAATCATAAAAAAATAATACACAGCTATTTGATGGAGCATTGTCTGCTTGAGCAATAGTTATTGCTGTGCCCTTTTCGTCTAATTCGAATAAAGCCAGATTATCTTCAATGAGTTTTTGGTTTGCGGCTCGAAAGCCTACGCGACGCAGATCTTTCCCGATGAGTTGAATTGTTCGTTGTAATTCCGCTTGTAATTTGAGTTGTAACATTAAACGCTGATTTTGCTGTTGAGTTTGGGCATAAAACTGTGCAACCAATAACAATAATAAAGCGGATAAGCCAAGTGAAATCAACAAACTCACCAATGTTTCGCCTTTTAATGATTTCATCTTGTACACGCACTCGCCGCTTGATCAGACTTTAATTTAATACTGCCCACATTGAAAAAAGAGAACAATGTACGATGTTCTTCAGCCTGTAACATAAAACAATTTGTTTCCATGGTATTTCTGGCCCCATTAAATTTCACTGCCACTTCTGACGGATATAATTTAGGGCCTAGCAGCATCGTTTTTCCTTCAAAATAAGGATAGTAAAAATGCGCATAAAGGTTTTTAGGGCAATTCTGGGGCTGAAAACAATCACAAAAATGATCACTTTTTACTTGAGCTGTAATACACCAACGTTGATTTGCCCTATCTTGATTGGCCAAAATAAACCAAATCGCCGATGAGATTTCTGCCCTCGCTTGAATATTACGTAAGAAAAAATAAAGCCGTTGTTGCTCTTTTTCGAGAAAATATTTGGGATCATTTTTCTGCCATTTAGGCAATGCAAACGCTAACGTTAAGCTTAAAATAAATAATGCAATCAAGGTTTCTAATAAGGTTATCCCTCTATACATAAAATGCCTTCTTTTTTGACCGCACTTTAAAAGTCCTTTAGAAGAAAGCCAAATTGGCTGCTTTATTTTTGCGATACTGATCGCAAATTTCCTTTAAAAAACGGGAAAAACCGTGAATTAAACATTTTCAACTGGCTATTTACTAAAACTCCCTTATAATAGGCGACCTATTTATCTGTTCTTTAAAATCTGGTGGAAATATGAATCCAATGTTAAATATCGCTATTCGTGCGGCACGAAAAGCGGGCAACGTGATTGCTAAAAACTATGAGCGCCGTGATGACATCCAAACAAGTAAAAAAGGTATTAATGATTATGTGACTAGCGTCGATAAAGCCGCTGAAGCTGAGATCATTGAAATCATTCAAAAATCTTATCCTGATCACACAATTATCAGTGAAGAACGTGGTGCATTAGAAGGCAAAGACAGTGATATTCAATGGGTGATTGATCCACTAGATGGCACAACCAACTTTGTAAAAGGTTTGCCACATTTCTCTGTTTCTATTGCTATCCGTGTAAAAAACCGTACCGAAGTCGGTGTGGTTTACGATCCTATTCGTAATGAATTATTCACTGCTGTGCGTGGTGAAGGCGCAAAATTAAATGAAGTGCGTTTACGTGTAGATAGCCAAAATGAACTTAACGGGGCGATTTTAGCCACCGGTTTCCCATTCAAACAACCAAGCTTGATGCCAACTCAATTTGCTATCATGAATAACTTAATTGATGAAGCAGCAGATTTCCGTCGTACGGGTTCCGCCGCATTAGACCTTTGCTATGTAGCATCCGGTCGCGTTGACGGTTATTTCGAAATGGGCTTAAAACCTTGGGATTGCGCAGCGGGTGATTTAATCGTGCGTGAAGCAGGCGGTTTAGTGTGTGATTTCAATGCGGGTCATGGCTATTTACGCTCAGGCAACATCGTGGCTGCACCAGCGCGTATTTTAAAAGAAATGCTAAATAAAATTCAACCTTGCCTAACTGAACAAGTGAAGTAAGCCTCAATAAAAAGTGCGGTGGATTTCACCGCACTTTTTTATGACTAATTTCTGTCGAGTGGCTTTCTATTTTCTTCCGTTTCCGGCTCAAGATCCAATTTTGCCATAAGAAGCTGATCGCCATCTTCTTCCGGATTACCTGTGACTAACAACTTGTCACCATAGAAAATGGAATTCGCTCCCGCCATAAAGCACATCGCTTGCATTTCTTCACTCATGCCTTGACGACCTGCAGAAAGACGAACATAACTTTTCGGCATAGTAATACGCGCAACAGCAATAGTGCGAACAAACTCTGTCCAATCTAAATCAGCTGCATCTGCCATTGGTGTACCTTCTACTTTCACTAATTGGTTAATTGGCACGGACTCTGGCTGCGGATCAAGATTTGCCAAACTTGCAATGAGACCAGCTCGCTCTTTACGGGTTTCGTTCATGCCCACAATACCGCCACAGCAAACTTTCAAACCGACACGACGAACTTTTCCTAACGTACTTAAACGATCATCAAAACGGCGTGTACCAATGACATTGTGATAATTCTCTGGCGCGGTATCAAGATTGTGGTTGTAATAATCCAATCCCGCATCTTTTAACTCTTCCGCCATACCATCTTGCAACAACCCAAAGGTACCGCAAGTTTCTAAACCAATATCTTTTACCGCACGAATAATCGCCGTCACTTTTTCCATATCTTTAGGCTTAGGACCACGCCATGCTGCGCCCATACAAAAACGTCCTGCACCACGTGCTTTAGCAATCTTGGCTTTTTCGACAATTTCATCAATATCCAAGATCTGCTGATTTTGTACGCCTGTTTGATAACGTGCTGATTGTGGGCAATAACCACAATCCTCTGGACAGCCACCCGTTTTAATCGACATCAACGTCGATAACTGTATTGCACCAGGGTTGAAATGCTCTCGATGCACTTGAGCCGCACGATAGACTAATTCTAAAAAAGGTGTTTCAAATAACGCTTCGACTTTACAAACAGACCAATACTCTACTGATGGATGGGGCGTAATAGATGAAAGCTGTACTACATTTGTTGTGGTCATTATATTTTCCTCGTTTAAGCTATGTAGCTTTTATTAAGTTGAGCATATTACTCTGTAATATGATAAAAAGAGATCAGATCACTTTTCCTTGATGAATTTCAATCACTCGATCAATATGCCGTTCAATTTCTTTGGGTTGATGCGTCACCAGTAACATGGTGAGTTTTTTCTCTTCACATAATTGATCCATTAAATCCTGCATTTCAATTCGTAGTTTAGGATCGAGTGCAGAAAATGGCTCATCCAATAATAAAATGGGTTTATCTCGTAGCAAACAGCGCGCCAATGCCACACGCTGTTTTTGTCCACCTGAAAGTGCGGTCGGTTTTCTTGTTAAAAAATCCTGTAAATTGACCGCACTTGCAGCTTGTTCAACAAGGGCTTTTTCTTCTGCATTTAAGGCTAAATTCGGTTTTAAACCTAAGGCAATATTCTCTTCCACAGAAAGATGAGTAAAGAGATTATTTTCCTGAAATAGCATGGAAACGGGGCGGTCAAAAGGTGCCGTTTGGGTATGATTTTTACCATTGAGCCAAATCTCGCCACTATCGGCATATTCAAAGCCAGCAATTAAATTCAGTAAGGTACTTTTTCCTGCGCCACTTTCACCAATGATGGCGATTTTTTCCTGGGCTTGAATCTGTAAATCAAATACCATCGGCATGGATTGATAATTGAAGACCACATTATCTAATTTAATCATGTTGTTCCTTCTGTCCTTCAATAAACATAAATAAACCTAAACATAAGCCCAATAAAATTAATGCTGTCACTGCCGCTTCTTGGCTTCGATATTGTCCGATTTGTTGATAAAGCAAATGAGGCAACGAAGTGAAGTCAGGGCTACCAAATAAGGCTATCGCTGTAAAATCACCGAGTGATAAGGTCGTCGCGAGCGCCAAAGCATATTTCAACGGGGCTTTTATTAGCGGATATTCAATTAAACGAAAACGCTGCCAGCCTGTAATATTCAGCGATAAACAGAGTTTTTCATAATATTGCATCGATTGATTCATTGGTATATTGAGAATTTTGATCACAAATGGCAAGGCAGCCAAGGCGTTACAAACAGATACCACTACAAATAAATGCCCTGCTGAAAAATCAATATCTTGCAACCAAAGGAATAAGCCTACCGCTAAAACGATTGTAGGAATGGCTAAAATCATCATGCCCCCCGTTAAAATTAAGTGAGCTAATTTCGGGTGATATAGCCATTGTAGCTGACGGGAAAGTAACAATAAGAAAAATCCAAATAATACCGATAAAATCCCTGCAGTCGGTGCCATGGTTAATGAATAAGTAAGTGCTTTCCATAATTGTGGATTTTGCCAATAGCCAAATAATTGGGTCGCAGACAAACCTTGGAAAACAATATTGAATAAGGGACTTAAAATAAATAAGCACACCGAGAATAAGACAAAAATATGTCCAAATTTGACCGCACTTGAAGAAGGCAAAACCCATCGATAACGTTGCGAAATCTGCGTTTCAGGTGCTTTTGCCCAATATTGTGAAAGCGAAAATAACGCAAAACAAAACGCAAATTGTACAAGCGCAAAAAGTGCGGCTTTGGGTAAATCGAATTCAAAGAAAATAGCTTGGTAAATCGCAACTTCTAATGTGCTGTTTTGTGGCCCACCACCAAGTGCCAATACAATCGTAAAGCTGGTGAAACACAGCATAAAAATCAGTACAAAGGCTGACACGATTTGGCTTTTCAAATAAGGCCATTCAATTAAGCGAAAAAATGTGAAACCTTTGATATTCAATTGTGCCGCGAGTTGATGCTGTTCGGTCGGTACACTTTGCAAAGCCTGCAAACTCATTCGTGCCGCTAAAGGAATATTAAAAAATAAATGAGCAATAAGAATGCCACTTAAACCATAAATGGAGGGTTTCCACGAAATACCTAAGGTTTGTAGCAGTTGTGTTAGCCAACCTGCCGTGCCATAAATCCCAATCAAACCGAAAATAGCCAGTAATGCTGGCAAAACAAAGGTGAGGGAAAAAATGCGTAAAATGAGCGATTTGCCTTTGAAATCTAAATAGAAAAAAGCACGCGCAAATAACATACCAATTATGCTAGAAAGCAAGGCTGACAAGAATGCCTGACCGAAACTAAAAGCGATAACTTGATGCAAATAATCGTCTTTTAAGAAATCAGATAAGGCATAATCACTTCCAACTGAAAAAACAGCAGAAAGTGAAAATCCATAGAGTAAAACAATGAAAAAAATGACCGCACTTCCGCCCAAATAATGGCGAGGACGAAAATGCGGATGTTGCAATAAGCGCATTAATACTACTTAGATAAGGCTTTTTGCCATTGATTGATCCAGCCTTTCAGCTGCTCACTTGTTACCGTTGTGGTATCTAAAATACGCATTGATTTTGCGCGAGAATTAAGCGCATCAATGTGACTTTCGATATTGGTCTCTACCACGGGTAACATCACATTATTTTTAGCAATATCCGCTTGAGCTTGCGGTGAAAGTAAGAATCCTAAAAATTCATCAGCACAGGCATTATTGCGGTTAGCCACTTTGGCTGCCACTTCAACTTGTAATACGCTACCCTCTGCAAATTCCGTTGCCACATAATTGTCTTTTTGTTCAGAAAGAATATGGTAAATCGGTGAAGTATTTACGCTTAAAACCACATCACCTTCGCCTTTTAAGAAGGCTCCATAAGACTCAGTCCAACCTTTGGTGACCGTGACCGTATGTTTAGAAAGGGTCTTCCAGGCATTTGCGACATCTGCTTCTGGATAAACTACATTCATCCAAAGTAATAAACCACGTCCAATACTGCTTGTACGCGGATCTTGATATAACACTTTAAGATCTTGACGCTCAACTAATTCTTTTAAGCTATTTGGTGGATTAGTCAGTTTATTTTTATCATAAATAAACGCGTATTGTGCATAATCGAATGGTAAGAACGTGTGATTTTCCCATTTAATTGGTAAACGTAACTGGCTTAAATCCACTTTATTTGGCTCAAAAATATTGAGTTTTTGAGCATCCTCAATTTGATAACTATCTAAACCGAGCACTACATCCGCTTTAATTTTTTTACCTTCTAGACGAACACGGTTAAACAAAGTGCCATTATTGTCAAAAGCCACATAATTCAGCTTACATTGCGGGAATTGTTGTTCAAAAGCTGCTTTTACTTTTGGTCCAGCACTCCAATCAGCACTAAATGAATCATAAGTATAAACATCTAATGTTTGAGGTGCAGCTTGTGCGAAAGCGGAAAAGGTGAAAAGTGCGGTTAAAATGGGAAGCGTTTTGTTCATTATGCGTTCTCCTTATTTTTGCATAACGAAACAGCATAATGAGATGATTAGTTTCCTACGCCAGCATTATCTGTTTCAGGTTCACGGGTGTTTCTCAGCCATTAATATTGGCACCCCGACTAAGTGCGATGTAGTCTAACGTAAGGGAATTTTATCAACAAGTTATTTAACTTAAAAATGTTAATCTGATCACATTTTTATAACAGGTTTATCATTTTTTAAGCAAAAGAAAACCTGCTAAAAAGCAGGTTTATCTTGGTAATCTATCGTCAATTAAGCTTGATGTTTAGCCGCTACTTCGCTTAATAAAGTTTGAAGTTCGCCAGCTTGATACATTTCTAAAATAATATCACAACCACCAATTAACTCACCTTCTACCCATAATTGTGGGAAAGTTGGCCAGTTTGCATAAGCCGGCAATTCAGCACGAATATCTGGGTGTTGAAGAATATCAACATAGCCGAAAGGCACTTTGCAATTCATTAATGCTTCAGATGCACGCGCAGAGAAACCACAAGAAGGTAATTTTGGTGAACCTTTCATGTAAATTAAGATTGGGTTTTCTGCGATTTGTTTTTTGATTTTGTCTAACGTTTCCATAATGTTCCTTGTTCAAATAAGTATGAATAGGGCGCTATTCTAGCATAAGATAGAACCTGAGTGAAAGACTTGGTCTTACCAACTTCCACCGGCTCCGCCGCCGCCAAAGCCACCGCCACCAAAGCCACCACCGGAAGAACCACCGCCCCCGAAGCCTCCACCAAATCCGCCTCCGAAACCGGAACCGCCACCACGGCGACGAGAAATCGTACTTTGACGAATGATTTTATTCAGTTGGTCACGTTGATTCGGGCTAATATATACTTCATCTTTGTGATATTGGAATTCACCAAATAATACAATAGCAATAAACGCCAATACCATTAAGAATGGGATGTACTTATCGAACGCATCTTCTTCAACTTGTGCCGCATCAAACTCGCCTTTACTTGCCGCAATAATTTGGTTTAAGCCATCATTAATACCTTGGGCATATTGGCCTTGTTTAAATTGTGGCAAAATTGCCGAACGGATGACTTGCGATAAAAAAGCATCTGGTAATACACCTTCTAAACCTTGCCCTGTTGCGATAAAAACTTTGCGATCATTTTTCGCAATCAGCATCAACACGCCATTGTTCAGATTTTTACGCCCAATGCCCCATTTATCACCTAAAGCAAAGGTATAATCAGCAATTTCATATTCACCGGTTGTCGGAACCAAAACAACAGCGATTTGTGAACTCGTTTCTTTACTATAAGCAATCAGTTTATTTTCTAAAATTTGCTTATGTTCTGATGAAAGTGTGTTGGTGTAATCGTTTATGTAATGGAAAGGATTTGGTGTAGGCGGAAATTCTGCCGCAACAACCATTTGAGCAAAAAAAACAAGGCTAAAAACAACCGCACTTTTCATAAAAGATAAAAGCTTAGCCATTAATAATTACCTCATTAGATAATTCATTCACATCATCAGGCTGAATAGGGAAATGGCGAGATAAAATATCACTGATACGATCAATCGCATCGACAATGCCTTGTGTATAAGCTTTTTGTTTAAACTGCTCAATCATTAAATCGCATTGTAACTGCCAATAAGCCACATCAACAAATTGATGAATACCTTTATCACCTACGATTGCACAGAGATGATTTTTATATCCCACATAAATCAACACAGCATTTTGTGCCGCTGTTTTATGCATTTCCAGTTCATCAAACACTTCTAAAGCACGTTCCATTGCAGACAGTTGTGCTGAAGCCTTTGGTACTTTGCGTTCAATATAAACACGTAACTCAGCCGAACTTAAGCTTTCGAGGCGACTAATCGCCGCCTCGATTTGCTTTTTATCTACCGGAATTCTGGAAAAGAATGGCATAGATAAACCTTAGTTAAAGTTTACAGTCGGTGCGTTTTCAGCGCCTGCAGCTGATTTAAAGTAAGGTTTAGCTTTAAAACCAAAAATCATTGCCGCTAATTTAGTTGGGAATTGACGTACTTTTTCATTATAAATACGTGCTGCTTCATTAAATTTATTACGAGCCACATTAATACGGTTTTCTGTACCTTCAAGTTGCGCTTGTAAGTTCATAAAGCCTTCGTTCGCTTTTAATTGTGGGTATTGTTCTACAGTAACAAGTAAACGAGATAATGCTGAACCCACTTGATTTTGGTTTTGTTGGAATTCGTTTAATTGTTCTTCTGTTAAATTAGATGGATCAATTTTAGTTTGTGTCGCTTTTGCACGAGCTTCTATTACATTGGTTAATGTCTGTTGTTCAAAATTAGCTTGACCTTTTACAGTATTCACTAAGTTTGGAATTAAATCAGCACGACGTTGATAAGATGATTCAACATTTGCCCAAACAGAATCAATTTCCGTTTCCGCTTTAACTAAGCCATTGTAGCTAGACATTAAGCCTAAACCTGCAGCAACGGCGATAATAATCAAGATAATCCACTTTTTCATTCAAAAATTCCTTCAATTATAGGTTTAATTTATATAAGAAAAGACCTAAACCGAAGTTTAGGTCTTCTAATGTTAATCCGTTAATGGATAACTAAATAAAATTATTTAGTACCGTTAACTGCGATTTCAACACGACGGTCTGGTGCTAAACAAGCGATAAGCGCTTTACGACCTTTAACCGCGTCACAAGTAGAACCTGTAACTGGGTTAGCTTTACCGTGACCAACTGCAGAGATGCTTTGAGCTGGAACACCTTTAGCTACTAAGTAGTTAGCTACAGAGTCTGCACGACGTTGTGATAATTTCACGTTTGGTGCATCTTTACCGATACGGTCAGTGTAACCAGCAACAGCTACGTTAGCGTTGTTAACTTGAGCGATTTCACCGTAGATACCGTCTAAAGTTGCTTTAGCTTGTGGTTTTAAGTTAGCTTTACCGAATGCGAAAGTTACATCAGAGCTTAAGCTGAAAGTTTTGCTTACAACTTCAGGTGCAACAACTGGAGCAGCACCTTGACCGAAACGGTAAGATAAACCAGCGTTGACAGAACCGATCCATGGGTTGTAGTCTACTGAGCTATTTGGACCTGTTTGAGTACGTAATTTACCCACGCGAGCTAACCATTGATATTCAAGACGTAATGCTAACTCTGGTAATGAAGGTAATGCATATTCGAAACCAGCAGCGAACACTGGAGAAACGCGTAGGCTGTGACGACCATATGCGTGCTCACGAGCACCAGTAGTTTCATCGTAGAATTTATAGTCAGAACGAACTAAAGCTGCACCAGCACGACCGTAGAAGTCTAAACCTTCTAAAGCAGAAGTTAAACCACCAAGACCATAGCTACCTTTTAAACTTAAGTGAGCACCGTGGTTAGTGTGTTTGAATACTACTTTACCAGCATCTTTGAATTTAACACGACCGAAGTCATCATAACCTAACTCTACCGCTAAACCTAAGTTATCACGGTTTAATACTTGGTAACCACCAAATACACCGTAAGTAACAGAGTTACGGTTGTAACCAGTACCGAAATCTAAGCTACGAGGGTTAGTAGCATCAGTGTTAGCTTTGATACCATCGTGGAAAGATGCATAACCAGCTTTAGCACCTGCATAGAAAGTGTTTTCTTGTGGAGCTGCTTGAGCTACTGAAGCTGCTGCTAAACCAGCAACGACTAATGCGATTGCAGTTTTTTTCATTTTGATGTCCTCTATTTAGTCATCGTTATTAATTAAGAAAAGTTTCCTTGTTTATTGTGAACTTTATAAAAAAGAAACACTCTAAACATTGCTTAACTAGGGTTTTGAATTTGCCCTAACTTATCCTTTTGACAAATTCAATTCCTTTGCCATAGCCAAAGGAACGTTCAAAAGTATGGCTATTATCCTATAAAAACATCAAAGATCAAACCTTTTTTACCTTTTTTGATTATTTTATAGACAAACAACCCCTGAAATGAACGTTCATTCACAAAAAACGGGTTAATTTTTAACCCGTTTTCTATTCTAACAAAAAATATCTTTTGTTCAAATCGACTTTTTTTTGAGCTTCATATATCATCAAATTCACTTTCTTCTCTATTTATATTTATGTGTGAGTGATTTTATGTTGCCCCGTCTTTCTAATGTGCCACAACTTAATAACGTGGTAAGTGATTATCTTAGCGAACTCCAAAAACAGCATTTTGAAGGTGATATTGCCTCAAATTATGCCGACCGTTTAAGTCTCGCTACGGATAACAGCGTCTATCAACAACTTCCACAGGCTATTTTGTTCCCTAAATCTGTTGCAGATGTGGTACGCATCACCAAATTAGCCAATAAAGAGAAATACCTTCAGCTGACCTTCACGCCTCGCGGTGGCGGCACGGGCACAAATGGGCAATCTATTAATAACAATATTATTGTGGATCTCTCTCGCCACATGACGGGCATTTTAGAGCTTAATATAGAAGAACGTTGGGTTCGCGTACAAGCAGGTGTAGTAAAAGACCAACTAAACCAATTTTTAAAACCTCACGGCTTATTCTTTGCGCCAGAACTCTCTACCAGTAATCGAGCAACCCTCGGTGGCATGATTAATACCGATGCTTCCGGTCAAGGCTCACTGCAATACGGAAAAACCTCTGATCACGTTTTAGCATTACGTTCTGTTTTAATGAATGGTGAAATATTAGATACAAGTGCGGTCAAATCTGGTGATGTTTTAGAAAACTACCCGCTTGCAGAAAATGGAAAAACGCTACACCAAACGATTTTCCAACGTTGTAAAGAGAAGCGCGCCTCAATCATTCAAGATTTACCACAACTGAATCGCTTTCTCACCGGTTACGATCTTAAGAATGTCTTTAATAAAGATGAAAGTGAATTTAATCTCACCCGAATTTTAACGGGGTCAGAAGGTTCACTTGCATTTATCTGCGAAGCTAAACTCAATTTATTGCCGATTCCTAAATATCGTACCTTAATTAATGTGAAGTACAGCTCATTTGATGCCGCACTTCGCAATGCGCCTTTTATGGTGAAAGCCAATGCCCTTTCAGTCGAAACCGTCGATTCCAAAGTGCTGAACCTTGCTAAGCAAGATATTATTTGGCATTCAGTGAAAGAACTTTTAACAGAAGAAGAACAAAATCCAATTCTTGGTTTAAACATTGTTGAATATGCGGGCAACAATCAAGCTAAAATCGACAGCCAAGTGACCGCACTTTGTCAGCAATTAGATGAAAAAATTGCACAAGGCAAAGATCATATTATCGGCTATCAACTTTGTTCTGACTTGCCTTCTATTGAACGTATTTACGCCATGCGTAAAAAAGCGGTGGGGCTATTGGGGAATGCGAAAGGTGCGGCCAAACCGATTCCTTTTGTGGAAGATACCTGTGTTCCACCAGAACATCTCGCTGATTACATTGCAGAATTTAGAGCCTTATTAGATAGTCACAATCTGCAATATGGGATGTTTGGCCATGTGGATGCTGGTGTATTGCACGTGCGCCCCGCTTTAGACTTATGCGATAAAGAACAAGTCAAACTCTTTAAACAAATTTCAGATGAGGTTGCTGAGCTAACAGTAAAATATGGCGGTTTGTTATGGGGGGAACACGGCAAAGGCGTACGTTCTCATTATGGCGAGAAATTCTTTACTCCCGAACTTTGGCAAGAATTGCGTTATGTGAAATTTTTATTTGACCCAAATAATCGTCTGAATCCAGGTAAAATCTGTACGCCACTTAATAGCGATGCGGAACTCTATTCCATTCTCTCGCCAATGCGTGCTGACAATGATCGCCAAATCCCGATTCAGATGCGAGACGAATTCAAAGGTGCGATGAACTGTAACGGTAATGGACTTTGCTTTAACTTTGATGAGCACAGCATTATGTGCCCTTCCATGAAAGTGAGTAAAAATCGCATATTCTCGCCAAAAGGACGAGCCGCGATGGTGCGTGAGTGGCTGCGATTGATGGCGAATGAAAACGTATCGCCTGATCAATTAGATTTTCATAAAACGCAAGTAAAACTGACCGCACTTGTGGAACGTTTCCGCAATAGCGTGCAGAAATGGCGTGGTGAATATGACTTCTCACATGAAGTAAAAGCGGCAATGGATACTTGTCTGGCTTGTAAAGCCTGTGCAAGCCAATGCCCGATTAAAATTGACGTACCAAGTTTCCGTGCGAAATTTTTCCATTTCTACCACAGTCGTTATTTGCGCCCAGCCAAAGATCATCTTGTAGCAAATTTAGAAGTTGCTGCACCTTATATGGCGAAACAACCGGCATTATTCAATTACTTTACCAAGCTGAAAGTCACTCAAAGCTTGGTTGAAAAAACGCTTGGCATGACTGATTTGCCTCTCCTTTCTGAGCCAAACCTTCAACAACAATTAGTGGAAATTGGTTATCAAGGCAAAAAATTAGAAGAATTGGAAGGTCTCAGTGCAACAGAAAAAGCCAATATGCTCTTTATCGTACAAGATCCTTATACCTCTTATTACGATGCCAAAGTAGTGCGAGACTTTGTCGTGCTCACACAAAAATTAGGATTCTCACCAATCCTTCTGCCTTTCAAACCCAATGGCAAAGCCATGCATATTAAAGGTTTTTTAGCTCGCTTTAGTAAAACCGCAAAAACACAAGCGGAATTTTTAAATCGCGTCGCTAAATTAAATGTGCCTTTGGTCGGCGTAGATCCAGCTATTGTGCTTTCTTATCGTGATGAATATAAAGAAGCATTAGGTGATTCTCGCGGTGATTTCCATGTACTCACAGCGCATGAATGGCTGACCAATCAGTTAGACTGTAACACATTACAAAGTGCGGTGAAAAATATCGCAAAATCTGACCGCACTTTTGAGTGGCATTTATTCCCTCATTGTACTGAATCCACCTTTATGCCAAACAGCCCAAAAGAATGGCAGTATATTTTTGCGCAATTTGGACAAACATTGAACGTTGAGAAAGTCGGCTGTTGTGGTATGGCGGGCGTATTTGGTCATGAGGTTCAAAATCAAACCATGTCAAAAGACATTTATGACGTATCTTGGGGCAAAAAATTACAAGGTAAAGATCCGAATCATTGTCTCGCAACTGGCTATTCTTGCCGTAGCCAAGTGAAGCGATATGAAAAAGCCATCTTAAAACACCCTGTTCAAGCATTGCTTGAGATTTTAAATTAGATCTAGGAAGAATATATGATTTGGAAAAAACACTTTACCCTTGAGCATCTTAATGAAATGGGGAAACATTGTGCTGTTGGGCATTTAGGTATTGAGATCTCAGCTTATGGTGAAAACTGGATTGAGGCAAAAATGCCTGTTGATCATCGCACCACTCAACCTTTCGGTTTATTACATGGTGGCGTATCTGTCGCGTTGGCTGAAACCATTGGCTCGCTGGCAGGATTTCTCAGCATAGAAGAAGGTCAAGTTGCCTTGGGATTAGACATCAACGCCAATCATCTTCGCCCTGTGAAAAAAGGTTTTGTGACGGCAAAGGCAACACCAATTGCTTTAAGTCAAAATACTCATGTTTGGCAAATTGACATTCGCGATGAACAAGATAAACTCTGTTGCGTTTCTCGATTAACGCTTTCTATCAAACATTTATGAATACAACAAAAAAAATCGGCATCATTTTAGCGAATCTTGGTACGCCAGATGCCCCTCAACCCGCGGCGATCTCTCGTTATTTGTGGGAATTTTTAATGGATCCTCGCGTGGTAGATTTACCTCGTTGGAAATGGTATCCCCTTTTAAAAGCCATTATTTTACCTATGCGTTCTAAACGCATTGCACGAAATTATCAATCTATTTGGACTGAACAAGGCTCTCCCCTGCTTGCCATTACCACGCAACAACAAGCGGGTTTACAAGCTTATTTGACTGAACAAGGTATCAATGCACAAGTCGAAATTGCCATGACTTACGGCAATCCTTCTATGCAAAGTGCGGTCAAAAATTTACTTAAAAATGATGTAGAACGCATGATTGTGTTGCCGCTTTATCCACAATATTCTAGCACCACAACAGGCGCATTAATCGATGCGTTTAATCGTGCCATTGCGCAAGAGCGCAATATTGTGCCTTTTGAGTTTATTCATTCTTATCATCTTGATGAAAACTACATTAATGCGTTGGTGGATTCCATCAAAGTGCGGTTAAAACCAGATGAGTTTTTGCTCTTTTCTTATCATGGTATTCCATTACGTTATGAGAATATGGGCGATTATTATCGTCAGCATTGTAAACAAACCACGATTGCCATTGTGGATAAACTCGGTTTAACCGAAAACCAATGGAATATGACCTTCCAATCTCGTTTTGGTCGTGAAGAATGGTTACAACCTTATACGGATCACTTTTTAGAAGAAGCCGCTTCTCAGGGTATTCAAAAAATCGCGGTAATTTGCCCAGGTTTTTCAGTGGATTGTTTAGAAACCTTAGAAGAAATTGAGGTTGAAAATAAAGAAACATTCTTAAATCATGGCGGTGTGTCTTATCACTATATCCCCGCATTGAATGCTGAAAAAGCACATATTGAAATGATGGGGAAATTGGTTTTGGATAAGTTGAAATAATTAAATCTCCCCCTAGTCCCCTCTTTGCGAAAGAGGGGGGATTTTAATGGCAAATAAATGCCCTCAGCTCTTAGCTATCCCTTAAAGATATTTCTAATAAAATCACTAAAAGCAACATCATAAAAAAGCCCCTCTTTTGTAAAGAGGGGTTGGGGAGATTAATTTTAAATAAATTGGAATAGTTAAATCTCCCTCCTACCCCCTCTTTACGAAAGAGGGGGAGCTTAATAGCCTCATAAACGTTCTCCGTTCTTAACTCTCTCAAATATATTCCTAATAAAATCATTAAAAGCAACATCATAAAAAAGCCCCTCTTTTGTAAAGAGGGGTTTGGGGAGATTTAAAAATAAACAAAAAGGCGAACCTTTCGATTCGCCTTCTAAGATTCTTATCTAATCAAAGATTAGAAGAATACACGCATACCTACACCGATAGCTCTGTCTTTAACTTTACCATCGTAAGAATCGTTAACGTACTCTTTAGTAGTCGCATATTTGCCTTCTACAAATAATACAACTTGTTTATGAAGTTTGTAGTCTGCACCAAGTAAGAAAGCGTGAGTTTTGTCTTTATCAGATTCACCTTTCACGCGTTCATATAGGTAGTTACCATATACTTGAGACATAGGGGTAACTTGATATGCAAAACCTGGAGATACATAGAATTTGTTTGTTTTGTCATCATTTTTCTTAGCATGTGCGTAACCAAAGTCACCAGTTAATGTGAAATCACCAAATTTATAGCCTAATGATGCTAAGAAACCATCTACACGGTGTTTATATGTTGCATTAGTTTCAAGGTTAGTGTGACCATAAGCGAAACGCGCATCTAAATCACCCGCTGTGTATAATGCACCTAAACCATATGCATTTTTAAGACCTGTTTTAAGCGGTTCACCTTTGTCATTATGACGTTGACCGAAGTTGTAGTTTGCACTTAATTGTAAACCTTCGATACCTTTATAGTCGTAACGTACTACACCAGTGCCTGAAGTTGGAATATATTTACCTTTTGGAATGAAACCATATTCATAGTCATTAGCTTGGCTTAAATCATCTGCAATAGTTAATTGACGACCGAATGTGATATCACCAGTTGCTTTGCTACCTAAACCTACATAAGCACGTTTAGCATAAAGGCTACCGAATTGATCACGAGATTCTGTATCATCAAAACGGAATTCTAAACGACCTAGCGCATAGAAATCGTTATCTAAGTTGTGTTTTACTGTGATACCGAAACGTGAACCTGCGTTACGTAAAGCAGAGTTAGCTTTTTTGGTTGAGTGGTTAGCGGCGTCGTACTCTTTTTTATCCGCTTTTTCTAAGATTAAACGAAGAGAACCGTTTAATTGAACGTTAGTACCTTCGTTATCATAAACTACTGCTGCGTTTGCTGCTGAAGCTGCAACTGCGGAAACGATTAATGCTGCTAGTGTCTTTTTCATAATTGTTATTCCTTTTGGTTGTTACCGATGATTTTTGATTGAAGCAATTTTTCATAAAAAAGCTCAATCTCCGAAATAGACGCCGCAAATATTACAAAATAAACCTATGGTGTCAATGGGAGGAACCGCACCAATTTTCTAAAATTGGATCAAGATCACATTTTTCGAGTAAAAAAGATTGTTTTTTGAACTAAACAATCAAGTATTTAAAATTATTCATACAAAAATAAGATAAAACGCTGTACAGAATTTTGGCGTATTGTAAAGAAAAAAGCGGCCAGATTTTAAATCTGACCGCTTTCTTTATTTAAAAACTACAACGCTTCAATCGCTTTATACTGCTCTTGGATTTTTTCTAATCCTGATTGGTATTCCGCTTGTTTTTCACGTTCTTTTGCAATCACTGCTTCAGGTGCTTTAGCCACAAAAGCTTCGTTGCTGAGTTTGTTCTCGATACGTTTAACTTCATTTTGATATTTTTCAATCTCTTTGGTTAAACGGGCAAGCTCTGCTTCTTTATTGATAAAGCCAGCCATTGGCACGAGTAATTCCGCATTGCCGACGAGTTTCGCTACCGCAAGCGGTGCGGTTTCGTTTGCAGCTAACACTTGAACGTTGTCTAACTTCGCCATCGCTTTTAAAAGAGCGGTCTGTTTTTCGAGAATTTTTGCGTTTTCTGCGCTTAAATTACGGAATAACAGATCTAAGCCTTTGCTTGGTGCGATGTTGCTTTCTGCACGGATATTACGTACCGCAACGATCACTTCTTTTAACCACTCAATTTCAGCTTCTGCTTCTGGGTCAAAGCCGTTCTCTTCCACTTGTGGGAAAGGCTGTAACATAATACTGTCAGCCGTAATGCCCACAAATCCTTTCACTTTTTGCCAAATTTCTTCGGTAATAAATGGAATGAGCGGGTGTGCTAAACGTAATAATTTTTCTAACACGTGAACCAAAGTTTGACTTGCCGCACGGATTTGTGCTGCATTGCCATTTGCAAATACTGGTTTAGTCAATTCTAAATACCAGTCACAGAATTGGTTCCAAGTAAACTCATAAATCGCATTGGCACACAGGTCAAAACGATATTGGCTTAATGAATTACGGAAAGTTTCTACTGTGCGATTGAATTCAGATTGAATCCAACGATCCGCTAATGAGAATTCGATCTCACCTTCGCTTAAATCTAATTTTTCATTCGTTAAGACGAAACGGCTTGCATTCCATAATTTATTACAGAAGTTGCGGTAGCCTTCTAAACGTTTCATATCCCAGTTGATATCACGACCGTTTGAAGCAAGCGCAGCTAATGTAAATCGCAATGCGTCTGTACCGTGAGCGGCAATGCCCTCTGCAAATTCTTTGCGAGTCGCTTTAGCAATTTTCTCCGCTAATTGCGGCTGCATCATGTTGCCAGTACGTTTTTCAAGTAAATCTTCAAGGCTAATACCGTCAATCATATCGATTGGGTCAAGCACGTTACCTTTCGATTTCGACATTTTTTGGCCTTGCTCATCACGAATTAAGCCTGTTACGTACACCGTTTTGAATGGTACTTGTGGTTTGCCATTTTCATCTTTCACGAAGTGCATTGTAAACATAATCATACGCGCAACCCAGAAGAAGATGATGTCGAAGCCAGTGATTAACACATCCGTTGGGTGGAACATTTTGAGCTCTTTAGTTTGCTCTGGCCAACCTAAGGTAGAGAACGTCCATAAGCCTGATGAGAACCACGTGTCTAATACATCTTCATCTTGTTTAAGTTCAACCGCAGAATCTAAGTTGTATTTTGACCGCACTTCTTCTTCGTTACGCGCAACATAAACGTTGCCTTCTGCGTCATACCACGCTGGAATACGGTGTCCCCACCAAAGTTGGCGAGAGATACACCAATCTTGAATATCGCGCATCCAAGAGAAGTAAAGGTTCTCATATTGTTTCGGTACGAATTGGATTTCGCCGTCTTCCACCGCTTTAATTGCCACATCAGCAAGCGGTTTCACGCTCACATACCATTGGTCAGTTAGCATCGGCTCAATCGGCACGCCACCACGGTCGCCATAAGGCACTTTCAAATCGTGTGGTTTGATTTCGTCTAATAAACCCAGCGCTTCAAAATCTGCCACGATTTTCTTACGTGCAACAAAACGCTCTAAGCCTCGGTAATCCGCAGGAATAGTCGCTTCATAGCCTGCAAGTGGTTTGCCGTCAGTACCGATAATTTCTGCTTCATCACGAATATCTGCATTTAAAGTTAACACGTTAACCATCGGCAAGCTGTGACGTTTACCCACTTCGTAGTCGTTGAAGTCATGCGCAGGGGTGATTTTCACCACACCAGTACCAAATTCACGATCCACATATTCATCGGCAATAATCGGAATTTCACGGTTTGCCAATGGCAGAACCACAGTTTTTCCGATTAAAGATTGATAACGCTCATCTTCAGGATGCACCGCCACCGCTGTATCGCCTAACATGGTTTCTGGACGCGTGGTTGCCACCACTAAATAATCTTTACCATCTGCCGTTTTTGCACCGTTAGCTAACGGATAGCGGAAATGCCAAAGGGAACCTTTGCTCTCTTTGTTTTCCACTTCTAAATCAGAAATCGCAGTATGAAGTTTTGGATCCCAGTTTACTAAGCGTTTGCCACGGTAAATCAACCCTTCTTCGTACAAGCGCACAAACACTTCTTTTACCGCGTTAGATAAACCATCATCCATAGTGAAACGCTCACGTTCCCAGTCGATTGAGTTACCTAAACGGCGCATTTGTTGGCTGATTGTGCCGCCTGAATAGGCTTTCCAATCCCAAATCTTATTGATGAACGCTTCACGACCATAATCGTGGCGTGTTTTGCCTTCTTCAGCCGCAATTTTACGTTCCACCACCATTTGGGTTGCGATACCCGCGTGGTCTGTCCCTGCTTGCCATAAGGTGTTATGCCCTTCCATACGGTTAAAACGGATTAAGGTATCCATTAAAGTTTGTTGGAAAGCATGCCCCATGTGTAGGGAACCTGTTACGTTCGGTGGCGGAATCGCAATGCAATAGCTCGGTGCGTTTTCATTTTCAGACGGTTTAAAATAACCGCTCTCTTCCCAATGTTGATAAAGGGCTTGCTCTACCGCAGACGGATTAAAACGGTCTGCCATTTCGAATTTTTGTGTCATTTATATCTTCTCTTTTTGTAGGATGAGCTTTAGCCCACCGTTTAAATTGAAGTGGTAGGCTAAGACCTACCCTATATTATTAAAATTAAACTAAGAAAAGTTTAACCAACTTAATTCACTTATATTGATTTCTAAGTCTTTTAATAATTTATTTGTTTCAATATATTTGAATGGATTTCTTTGATTATTAGTTATTTTTTGCCATGCATTTGGAATATTAATTTTCGCATAGGAACTAAACTCCAAACATTTACGATTACTATCAATAGCTTTACCAACTATTCCCGTAAGCTTGCAAACCATAATTGCAGTTCCCTGCTCGGCATCGTGAGTAGCCCACTCTTGAGTTAAACAACGAGTTATCACAGCATATTCTAAATTTTCAGCTCTCTCTTGATTAACACACCACCAACCAATGCCACCATCTTCTTTCATTTCTTTTAAGCTTTTTCCACCAAAAATTAAAATTGATTCGCTCATTTTTACTCACCTACAAATTTTAATATAAACTCAATAATGTAAAACCGTCCTTCCTTCGGATAAATCCCCCGAATCACTTCTTTCAATTCATCCAATCCCATATTTTCCTGCTTGGCATGCTGTTCCGTCAGTTCATCCAGAGTAATTGGTGAAACACTTAACACTTCAATGGTGCAGAAATATTGATTATCTTCAAACCGCCCCACTCGCAGAATATCACCTGCTTTAAAATGGCTTTCGGATTTACCCCGAATGGTGATGGTTTTACGCCCTGCGAGAATATCGGCTTCGAAACGTTGGTAAAAAGTGATGTCGTTTGGTTGCATTTTATTCCTTACAAGCGGTTAAATTTAAGCAATTTTTTGCAAAATCACTTACTAGCTGATGTTTGATTCTGCCAAATCTCCCCTAACCCCTCTTTGCTAAAGAGGGGAATGGATTTCAAATTTTTGTGTCATTTATTTTTCTCTTGCTTAGTAGGGTGAGTATAAACACACCGTTATATTAAATACTTGGCACGTTAATATACGCACCCAACAAATAATTAATTTTCTTTTTTATCTTTTATCCAAGGATGTTTATTATTTGGGTCACCGTATTGCCCACACGATTTTCTTACTTCATCATCTGATAGATAGTAACGAGGAATATTGATCGGTAACAATGCTGTATCAGCCACAACAGATAAAGGCCAATCGATAAAATATAATGGTCTGGTCATATGCTTAAAGCCAACACCATCATAAAAATTACCAGCTACCATATTGTAATCGTATCGAGTTCCAATATAAGGGCAAGGATCTTTCAGTGTCGTTAAGGTGCCACATCCATAGAGAAACATACTTAATAATATAAAAACGATTTTTTTCATTTTCGCGCCTTATGCTCTTCATCAGATTCCGTATAGTAACGAATAATATCGTGATATTTATCTTCTTTAATTTGGCTTAAATCAAAAGGTTTATCATCATTCTCTTGTTGTACTTTATTTTTAAAACGTGAATTCAACATTACACCCAAAATAACAAAAACAATAAACGCAACAATGGTATAACCTATTCCAACACCAAGACAGCCTAGACCGCCAGGCCCCATACCAGCATCCATACAAGCAAAACTCATTAAAAAAGGAAAAGAAATAAATGCTAATATGGCTGACAATACAATAATCATAAGAAACACTCTTGAATATCTTAGTTACTTAATTAGGTCAAACTCAATCACCCAAAACTCATTTTCATTGGGATAAATTGTTTTAATTACTTCTCGCAATTCCGACAAGCTCATATTTTCCTGAGCTGCGTGCTGTTCCGTCAGTTCATCAAGAGTAATTGGCGACACACTTAACACTTCAATCGTGCAGAAGTATTGATTATCTTCAAATCGACCAACACGTAAGATATCACCTGCTTTAAAATGGCTTTCGGATTTATCTCGAATGGTTATGGTTTTACGCCCAGCGAGAATATCGGCTTCAAAGCGTTGATAAAAGGTAATATCGTTCATAAAGTGCGGTCACAAAAAATCTATTTTTTATTTTGAGGGCGAATTGAGCACGCCCTCATATTGGCCAGGATGAAATTATTCCTTAATCCCTCTTAATTCATCTTTAATACGTTGAATTTCTAAGAATAAACGGCGTTCTTCTTGACGGCAGAAACTATCACCGCTTACGTTTTTCGCATTGGCAGAACAACGAACTTCTTCGTATTGTTTTTCTAACACATTTAATACGGCTCTTTGCTGTTTACGTTCTGCACTTTCTTTTGGTGCTTTTTCAGTCACTACCACTCGTGGTTTCTGAGGAGTTGTTGCTTGTTGAGCGACAACAGTCTCTTTTTTCTCAGATACTTTTTCTGCCACATCAACCACTTTTGCTTCTTTTTTGACTTCAAATTTGACTACATCAGATTTTACTTCTGCAGTTTTAACGTCAGCTTTAACTTCTGTACTTTCTATTTTCTCAGCCACTTTTTCGGCTGATTTAGTTTCAGCCACTAATTCTTTTGATTTTTCAACCGCACTTTCTGCTTTTTCTGTTGGTGCAGGGATTCTTACTGCTTTCTCAACTTGGGTTGAGGTATTTTCTTTATTGTCACAAGCAGATAATAAGGTGCTTGCGCCAAGAATAAGGCTTAAAACCACTTTAGCGTTTAAATTCATGTTAATTTCCTAGGTTTTAAAGTTAAAAATATTAAGTGTTTTCAGTAGAAAGCGTCCAACCTTGCGAGCGAAGAATTTTATAACGTTCACGCGCTTGGGCTTTTTGTGTTTCTTCTACCGGTACAAAATCAATTAATTGCGTAAAGCTGTGGCTAAAATCCGGCACTTCCATTTGTAAATTGATCAGCAAATCTCGACGTTGGGCATTGCGTTTGCCTTTCCAACTAATCTCAATTGGCGGCGCATATTGTGTTGCTTCGCCTGAAAGATTATGAGGAACAAACTCATTCGGATCCCGTTGCCATAATGCTTCATCAATTAAAAATGCTTGCTCTTCTGTTTCACAAGCGATTAAAACTCGCTTGCCTAAACGCCACGCTTGAGCGGCAAGATCACAGGCAAGTTGCTCAACTGTTATCTTCTTTTCTGGATTTAAGAGATAAAATTGTGCGTTTTTTGCCATGATTGCGACTTCTCCATTTATCGTTTTGTAAACTGGCGGATTTTATCAAAAAAGCAGCAAAAAATAAATCATCAACAAGGCGATTAAAGTAAATAGAAAAAACACGGAAATTTTTTACCGCACTTTTATGATCTACATCACAAAAGTAACTTTTAACCTTTATGTTACATTCCATTCATAATTCGTAGGTGTTAGAATTTTCAAGATTTATTTTTATTTTCGATGATAGGAGTATCACATGGCATTTCGTATTGAAAAAGACACTATGGGCGAAGTTCAAGTTCCTGCAGATAAATACTGGGCAGCACAAACCGAACGTTCTCGCAACAACTTCAAAATTGGTCCGGCAGCTTCTATGCCGCACGAAATTATTGAAGCGTTCGGTTATTTGAAAAAAGCCGCTGCTTTCGCAAACTGTGATTTAGGTGTATTACCTGCAGAAAAACGTGATTTGATCGCAACCGCCTGTGATGAAATCCTTGCAGGAAAATTGGACGACCAATTCCCGTTAGTCATTTGGCAAACCGGTTCAGGTACACAATCAAACATGAACGTGAACGAAGTGGTGGCAAACCGCGCTCACGTTTTACATGGTGGTAAATTAGGCGAAAAATCTTTCGTTCACCCGAATGATGATGTAAACAAATCACAATCTTCTAACGATACCTTCCCAACCGCTATGCACATTGCAGCATACAAAAAAGTGGTTGAACACACTATTCCTTGTGTAGAACGTTTACAAAAAACTTTCGCACAAAAAGCGGCAGAATTTAAAGATGTAGTAAAAATTGGTCGTACTCACTTAATGGATGCAACCCCATTAACATTAGGCCAAGAGTTCTCTGCTTATGCAGCACAATTAGATTTCGGTTTACGCGCACTAAGAAATACTCTTCCACACTTAAGCCAATTAGCACTTGGTGGTACTGCAGTAGGTACGGGTTTAAACACACCAAAAGGCTATGATGTAAAAGTAGCAGATTACATCGCGCAATTCACTGGCTTACCATTTGTGACTGCGGAAAACAAATTTGAAGCGTTAGCTGCACACGATGCGATTGTGGAAACTCACGGTGCAATTAAACAATTAGCGATGAGTTTATTCAAAATTGCAAACGACATTCGTTTATTAGCCTCTGGCCCTCGCTCTGGTATTGGTGAAATTTTAATTCCTGAAAATGAACCAGGCTCATCAATCATGCCAGGTAAAGTGAACCCGACACAATGTGAAGCATTAACCATGGTGTGTGCACAAGTATTCGGTAACGATACCACTATCGCCTTCGTTGGCTCACAAGGTCACTTCCAATTAAATGTGTTTAACCCAGTTATGGTGGCGAACTTCTTACAATCTGCACAATTATTAGGTGATGCTTGCGTATCATTTGACGAACACTGTGCAGTCGGTATTGAACCGAACTACCCTCGCATTAAACAACAATTGGAAAATTCATTGATGTTAGTGACCGCACTTAATACACACATCGGTTACGAAAATGCAGCGAAAATTGCGAAAACTGCACACAAAAATGGTACAACTCTACGTGAAGAAGCAATTAACTTAGGCTTAGTTTCAGCCGAAGATTTCGACAAATGGGTTCGTCCAGAAGATATGGTGGGTAGCTTAAAATAAACTCAGTCAATAATTTGGTGTCAAAGGCAGGTCTATCCTGCCTTTTTATTTGTGTTTTTTTAAAGGGCTTTTTTGTTATAATCACGGCAATATTTTTGACATGAAAAAAACTATGAAACTGAAATTTATTATTGCTGCCATTTCAGCCTTATTTTCCACCGCACTTTTTGCCCAATGGCAACCGGTTGGCAATGCTGAATACACATGGGGGCCATTCCATGTTTATACTGTCGGCTTGTATTCTGAAACGGGTTCGTATGAAAAAAATGAACGTCCGTTAATGTTTTCGATTAAATATGAAAAACCAGTAGAAGGAAAAAACTTCGCCATTGCTTTAACCAAAGAAATGGAATCACAAAATTTAAGTAAAGATGACACCACGGCATGGCTCAAAAAAATGCAGGAAATCTTCCCTGATTTTTCACCAAATGACATCTTAAATTTTGTTGCTTTATCGGATAAAGGCTATTTTGTGTTGAATGATACCGTGTTAGATCACGAATTCGATCAAAAATTTACACAAGCGTTTATTGATGTCTGGCTTTCAGATAAAAGTAGTTTTATCAAATTGCAACCGCAATTATTAGGTAAAGAAAAACCGGCTCACGATAGCAAAGAATTTCAACATCAACCGGCTAGCGAGCCTTTTGATGAAGAAAATACAATGCCGGAATTACCACCAAATTACGATTTTAAACAAGACGCAAAAGGATAAAAACAAGGGCGAACATGAATAGTTCGCCCTTTTATTTTATTGTTTAACTTGCTGTTCTAAAAACAAGATCATCTGTAATGCAATATCAATGCCACTGGTCTTCTCAATCATTTCTAACCCTGGGCTAGCATTCACTTCAAGCACTAATAACCCTTCTTTTGAACGAATCAAATCAACACCGGCTACCGCAAGCCCTAAGGCTTTAGTTGCACGAATGGCGATGGATTTTTCCTCTTCAGTGAGTTTAACTTTTTCTGCAGTGCCACCACGATGAAAATTTGCACGAAACTCGCCATCTTGTCCAATACGCTGCATTGTGGCGACGACTTTATCACCGATCACAAAACAGCGAATATCTGTCCCTTTTGCCTCTTTGACAAAATCTTGCAATAAAACAGGCACATTCGCATCTTTTAACGTTTCTAAAATACTGACCGCACTTTGTGGACGTTCCGCCAAGATCACCCCAATACCTTGTGAGCCTTTTAAGGTTTTAATAATCATTGGCGCGGTTGTTTGCTTAATGGCTTGTTTCGGCTCAACTTCACAACCTGATAAGACTGAATTTGGCACGGCAATGCCTTGTTCCAATAACATCTGCAAACTTCGCCATTTATCGCGAGCGGATAAAAATGCTTGTTCTTTATTAAGGCAATAGACGCCTTTTCCTTGGAAATGTCGCAATACCGCACAGCCCATTTGGGTGCTTGTCGTCCCAAAGCGTGGTAACACAGCATCATAATCAGGCAATAAATAGGGTTCACTTTCTGCATTTTGTTGATAATACAAAGAAAAGTGCGGTTGATTTTTGTCGAGTTTTAAAATGCAACGATTAGGATCCAAAATATCCATTTGATGCCCGCAACTTTCCGCTGCTTCTTTTAAACGCTGGCAGCTATAAAGGCGAGGCTCACGGCAAAGCATCAATAATTTCATTCAGTTATATCCTTAGGAAAAGAGGAGTTGATATATTACACCAATCACAATAATCCTGAAAAATGATTTCTGCTTTTGTGGAAATAGAGTAAAATCATTAGGAATTTTGTTTAAATAAAAGGAAAATTTTATGTTCGTAGTTATTTTTGGTCGTCCAGGCTGCCCTTATTGTGTACGTGCAAAAAACCTTGCTGAAAAATTAAAAGGTGAAGTAGCGGATTTCGATTATCGCTATGTAGATATTATCGCTGAAGGCATTTCTAAGGCAGATTTATCAAAATCTGTCGGTAAAGAAGTGGAAACTGTGCCACAGATCTTTATCGATGAAAAACCAATTGGCGGTTGCACTGATTTCGAAGCATTAATGAAAGAACAATTTAACGTTGTTGCTTAATTTTTGCTAAAAATATAAAAGTGCGGTTAATTTCAACCGCACTTTTTTTATTTAATCTTATTTAATTTGTAACGAGATCGACCAATCCCACTCCGTCTCATTCAAACGATATTGTCCTTTTAATGCGGGTCCACAAGAATTGGAGCCTACCCCACTCATTTTATAATCCACACACAAGATCGTACTGCTACTTTTCTCCAAATCATATTCGTGCTTTTTACTGCACAATTCTTCTTGAGAATAAGGGGAAACATTCATACTAAAAGGCGTATGACTTTGCACGGTAAAGCAATCTGACGAATTCGCCACCTTCACATCAAGACAACCATAATGGCTGCCATTTTCTTGCGGTTTTAAATAAGGTACATGATTGCTTTCTGGCGTTGTTTTATAACGACCTAAAGCCGTGGCGTGATGCTTATCCAGATAACTTTCCGTTGGGCCATAGCCTACATACTCCACTTGATTGAATCCTTGATTAAGGAAAAAACGTAAGCCAAAACGTGGTAAGAATGGCAAGCGCGGTTGTTTTTCAGCATGAATATTAATCTGAAGCAACCCATTTTGTTCAATACGATACACTACATTCAATGTCAAAATTCGCGCTTTTGATACGGCAACCAATCCTAATTTAAAGGTAATTTCAACCGCACTTTCCTGCTCGATTAAACGGTAATCATAAACACGACTCGTCGCACGATCGTAACCAGCGGCAAGCCAATGTGCTTTAATTAAACTATCATTATCCAAAGGTGCTCGCCAAATATTGAAATCAGTAGATTGATTTAACCAAGGATCGCCATCTTTGCTAATTTGTCGAATAGTGCCTTTATATCGATCAAACTGATATTCAACATCTGCCACTTTAACTGAAATTAAATTGGTATATTCTGAAACAGAAATCGATTGATAATTTGGTTTGAGTTCATTTGTGGATAATTGTGATTGTTCTGACAAAATAATCTGATCAAATCCCAAACTATGCCCTTGGGGAATTAAACCTGTTTCTGTTTTTTGATGATAGGTCAAGGTCAAAATTTGTAATGAACCGTTACTTGTTGGCAATGTTAAAGGCAAAAGTGCGGTTGATTTTGGCGCAATGTTTAAATCATCTATTTGACCATCTTGTACAACCGAAAAGTCCTCGGTGATTTGATAATGAATCGAAATAGCCTCTGCCGCATCCGTAAAATCCAAATAATTTTTGAGTTCAATATGACCATTTTTTAAGATAGCACGAAGTGGACGATACACATTTTTGTATTCCAACAAATTGCTTTGAATTTGGCGGTCTGCCGTGACTAATCCATCAGCACAGAAATTACCGTCATTCGGTGTATCATTAAAATCACCACCGTAGCCCATCTTCGCTGAATTTGGTAAATAAGGCGAATGATTGCACCACTCCCACACAAAGCCACCACAAGCGCCAGCGTGTCGTTCCATGGCTTGGAAATAATCTTCTGTATCTCCGCAAGAATTCCCCATCGCATGCAAGTATTCACAGAAAAGATACGGCTTTTGATTTTGGGCATCGGCAAAATAAGCATCTAATTCTTCCGTGCTGGTGTACATTTCGCTATGAAAATCTAAATTAGATGTGTCATTTTGATGCGCTGAATGTTGAAAGATCGCATTTTCATAATGCACTAAGCGACTTGGATCGCGCTGTTTCACCCAAGCTGCTGCTTGCTCAAAATTCTCACCATAACCACTTTCATTTCCCAATGACCAAATCACAACAGAAGGCCGATTTTTATCTCGCTCAACATTGGCATAAGTGCGGTCTAAAATGGCTTGATTAAATTCAGGGCTTCGAGCCATATAGCAATAATTGTCGATTGTTTTTTGACGAATTACGTCATGATCAATCTCTGTTTTTACCCCTAACAAAATACTTGTTTCTGGTGACTCTACATAGACTGCATTCGTGCCGTGTGATTCGATGTCACTTTCCGCAATCACATAAAAACCATATTCATCACACAATTCAGTAAACCAAGGTGCATTAGGATAATGCGCTGTGCGAATGGCATTAAAATTATGCTGTTTCATTAAGCGTAAATCTTGCAATGCTTGTTCGCGACTAATGGCATAACCGGTTTTCGGATCGCTATCGTGACGATTCACACCTTTAAACTTAATGGCTTGTCCATTAAATAGCATGACACCATTCTTCACTTCGATATGACGTAAACCGACCTTTTGGCAAATCACTTCAGAGCCATATTGCAAAATCAACGTGTATAAGCGAGGTTCCTCCGCATGCCATAATTGTGCATTTTCAATTTCAGCATGAAATGCGAGTCCTTTTTGTTCTATTATCAATTTGCCTTGAGGATCAAATAATTGCCAAGAGATGGATTGTTCGCATTCTGTAAACTGACATACCACATACAATTGAGCTTTAGTAAGATCTTGATTCAATTGCATTTGAATGAAGAAATCTTGTAAGTAATTTTTTTCTCGCTCTAACAGATAAACATCACGGAAAATACCAGACATTCGGAATTTATCTTGATCTTCCAAATAACTGCCATCACACCATTTCAACACGAGAACATGTAAGTGGTTTTCTCCTTGTTGCAAAAAGTCAGTAATATCAAATTCGCTAGTGCAATGACTAATTTGGCTGTAGCCCACAAATTGGTGATTCACATACACAAATAAGCAGCTATCTACCCCTTCAAAATTTAAGAGATACCGTTTTTCAGCATTGATTTCGACATTAAAAACGCGATGATACAAACCACAAGGATTTTCAATGGGGACATAAGGGGGATCAAAAGGGAAAGGATAATTGACGTTGGTATATTGATGATTATCGTAACCATAATTTTGCCAGTTGGATGGAACAGGGATTTTATCTGTAAATGAAAAATGAAGGAAATCTTGAGGCAAGTGCGTATAGCTTTCAAAATAAGCAAAATCCCATTCACCATTTAGTAAGGTAAAGTAAGGAGAAAATTCTCGTGTATTTTTGACCGCACTTTCTGCTGAAGAAAAAGGAATAAAATAAGCATGATGTGGTGTGGTATTCACGTGCAAGGTTTGCGGATCTTCAAAATAGCGAGGCAACGACATAAAAACTCCCAATGTAATTTAGGCACATAAAAAAGGGCGCCTGAATGACGCCCACTATACCTAAAATCTTCGACGAATCTAGTGATAAGTTCACAAAGCGTGATACTTATCACATTAATTTTTATGGCAATTTTGCCAAGAAGGCATAACCGCCTTTTTCACTCATTATTTCAACATTAGAATCCGCTGTAATGAATGCTGACTCACCTTGTTTCAAGATAAGTGCGGTTAATTTTTCTTGTATTTTTAGCTCGCCTTGCATCACCAACAAAATACCCGCACTTTGAAGATTCACTTTAGTATGTTGTTGTGGTTCAACACGAATTTGAGCTAAAGCAAAATCGTTTACTGGCGTTTTATAAGTAAATTCTGACTGATTTTGAGGCGCAGCTGAGATAATTTTGGGTGTTACTTCGCGACAATCCACAATTTTTAATAATTCGACAATATCGACATATTTTGGTGTTAAGCCACCACGAATCACATTATCAGAACATGCCATTAACTCCACGTTTTGTCCGCGAAGATAAGCATGAGGAATCCCTGCATCCTGGAAAATACCTTCCCCTTCTTTCAAATGTACGATATTGAAGAGATAAAAACACACCAAGCCGGCATCTAATTTTTCAGGCGAAATCGCCATGGCTTCCATGGTATAAAGCACCCAATAATCGGGGTTATCTAGCCTCAACTCGCCATTTTTATAAGGCTGTTGGTTAGCTTCAATAATAGGTAATAGCCAATTTGCGAGCGTTGATTGATCCGCCAACATCACATCAGCATAAAATTCAGCAAGACTTTGTGTGTCGAGTTTTTTAGCCAAAGGTTGCAAAGAGGGGCGCTCATTTAATGTAGCAAGCATTTGAGATTTTGTTTTAAAACCGTGTAAAAGCCAAAAATCTGATAACGCAATCATCATTTCAGGCTTGTGGTTTCGGTCTTTATAAGTACGAGTACTATCAGTTAATGCCACACCTTTTGCATTTTCAGCTTCAAAGCCCTTTTCAGCTTGTGATTTAGTCGGATGCAATTGAATAGAAAGTGGCTTTTCAACATCTAAAATCTTTAATAAATAAGGGAGTTCATCACCAAATTGCTGACGACTTGCTTGCCCAAGTGCGGTCGGATTTTGCGATAAAAATTCAATAAGGGATTGTTTACCTGTTACATTCTCAATTTCAGAAGGTGCTGATGGATGCGCGCCTAACCACCACTCAGCGCAAGATTGATCTTTCGCTGAATTTAATCCAATCAATGATGCAATATAGTTTTTTCCGCCCCATGCATAATGCTGTACTTGGCCAGTTAATCGATAAATCATTTTTACCTTATTAAAAAAGAATAAGTATAAAAAAATCCGCTTATTTAAAGCGGATCTTTTAATCTATAAATCTTATTTTGTTAAACTTAAAACAACAGATTCTCCGGCAATCACTTCACCTGATTTTTTCTCAATAGATGAAATTTCATCCATGTTAGAGATAACCACTGGTGTTAAAACTGATTTTGCTTTTGCTTCTAATGTTGCTAAATCAAATTCGATTACTGTGTCGCCGCGTTTTACGCTTTGACCTTCGTGTGCGATGCGAGTGAATCCTTCACCTTTTAATTCAACGGTATCAATACCGAAGTGAACGAATAATTCAACACCCTCTTTTGATTCCATTGAAAAAGCGTGGTTGGTTTCAAAAATTTTACCAATTACACCATCAACAGGCGCAACAATTTTGTTACCCGTTGGGCGAATCGCGATACCATCACCCACGATTTTTTCAGAGAAAACAACATCTGGTACATCTTCGATATTTACAATCTCACCAGAAAGTGGCGCATAAATTTCTACTTCCACTGATTTGTTTTCTTTTGAACCAAATAATTTGTCAAATAAGCCCATTTTAATCTCCTATCTATTAAAGATGGCTAGTATTTTAACGTAAAACTCTGTTTTTGTATCTAGTTTAACGACTTTTCTGCTAAAAAAGCTTGAATTAATTGCTCAATTTCAGCTGCTGTTGGTTTTTGTAATGCTTCATCTGCCAATGCTTTCGCCTCTTGGTAACTCACATGGCGCACTAATTTCTTGATATGTGGTACAGAAATTGCACTCATACTAAATTCATCTAAGCCCATACCGAGTAATAATAAAGTTGCACGATCATCACCGGCTAACTCACCACACATACCAGTCCACTTGCCTTCTGCATGAGAGGCATCAATGACTTGTTTAATCAAACCAAGTACTGAAGGTGACATTGGATTGTATAAGTGAGAAATTAATTCGTTACCACGGTCAACGGCTAAGGTATATTGCGTTAAATCGTTTGTACCAATACTAAAGAAATCCACTTCTTTCGCTAAGAATTTTGCATTCACTGCGGCTGATGGGGTTTCAACCATGACCCCCACTTGGATGTTTTCATCAAAAGCTTTACCTTCTGCACGTAATTCAGCTTTTAAAGTTTCAAGCACAGATTTTAACTCGCGAATTTCTTCTACCGAAATAATCATCGGGAACATCACGGCAAGTTTACCAAATGCAGAAGCACGTAATACCGCTCTTAATTGCGCATGTAAAATCTCACGACGATCAAGGGCAATACGTACCGCACGCCATCCTAAGAATGGGTTCATTTCTTTTGGTAAATTTAAATATGGAAGCTCTTTATCACCGCCGATATCCATCGTACGTAATACTACTAGACGACCTTCCATTGCTTCAACCACTTCTTTATAAGCAATGAATTGCTCTTCTTCACTTGGTAATTGATCACGATCCATAAAGAGGAATTCAGTACGGTATAAGCCCACCCCTTCAGCACCATTACGATGTGCACCTTCGCAATCACGAATCGTACCAATATTCGCAACCACTTCAACTTTATGACCATCAAGGGTCACTGCAGGCAAATCTTTTAATTTCGCTAATTCTGCTTTTTCTTCAGCCAGTTTTGCTTCTAGTGTTTTTAATTCATCGATTTCAGCTTGAGTCGGATTCACGTAAACACGGTTGTTCACGGCATCTAAAATAAGATAATCACCGGTATTCACTCGCGCGGTGACATCATTTGTCCCAACAATGGCCGGCAATTCAAGTGAACGAGCCATAATTGAGGTGTGAGATGTTCTACCACCAATATCAGTGATAAAACCTAATACTTTTTCTAAGTTTAATTGAGCGGTTTCTGATGGGGTTAAATCGTAAGCCACAAGGATAGACTCTTCGGCAATATCACCAAGATCAACAATGTGCATACCTAAAATATTTTTGATTAAACGATTACCGATATCACGGATATCTCCCGCACGTTCTTTTAAGTATTCATCATCAATTTCAGACAACATTTCAACTTGTTGATCGATGATTTTACTTGCAGCGACACTCGCATTGACTTTATGTGAACGAAGATAATCAAGAATTTCTTCTTCTAATTCTTCGTCTTCAAGGATCATTAAATGACCTTCAAAGATCGCCGCTTTTTCTTCCCCTAAAGATTTTAATGCGCGTTGATGAATAGAATTAAGTTGCTCAACAGCAGCTTCACGACCAGCATAAAAACGGGCGACTTCTGCGTCGATTTGATCTTCTGAAATTTTTTGAAAATCCAGAACAATTTTTTCTTCTTTTAATACTAAGGCTTTACCAAAAACGATACCTGGCGATGCTGGGATACCTGTAATCATAATTTTACATTCCGAAATAATTTATTAAAGGCTAAATAAACAATAGCCACAGAATAGGAATCCTGTGGCTATCGTCAATTATTCTAAAGTAGGAATTAATGCTACTAAATGTTCAACGGCTTGTTGTTCGTCTTCACCTTCCGCCGAGATGGTGATTACAGTTCCTTGCGTCAAACCTAAGGTTTGTAGCTTAAATAAGCTTTTCGCACTTGCACTTTTTCCACCAGAAGTGACTGTTACATCAGAAGCAAACGCTTTCGCTTCTTTAACAAATTGCGCCGCTGGACGGGTGTGTAAACCATTAGGGGCTGTAATTTCTACATCTTTTGAGAACATAATGTTACCTCTATTTAGTAATAGTAAAATTTAAGCAATTTAATCTATAAATCGTTGGTAGTATCGCTATTAAATGCCCAATAATCAAGGCAAAACACAAAAAAAATTGAGCTACATCACAAAAATTAAACGTTTGAATACCTAGTTTGAATAAAAGATATACTACGCAGAAAAATGGCGTTGTGATTTCGTCTCACTCAAACTTTCAATGAGGCGATGATAATTCTCATAGCGTATTGGTGAAATCCGACCTGCCTCTACCGCTTCGCGTAATGCACATCCAGGATCATTCAAATGTTTACAATCTCGGAATTTACACGTACCTAAGACATATTGAAACTCGCGATAGCCTTTCGTAATCTGATCTGGCTCCAAATGCCATAAGCCAAACTCACGAATACCCGGTGAATCAATCAAATTGCCGCCTTGTGGTAAATGATATAAACGAGAAGAAGTGGTTGTATGTTGTCCCAAGCCTGAGGTTTCACTGATGCCACCGACTTGCGCATTGACCGTTGGTAAAATATGGTTAATTAAACTGGATTTGCCTACCCCTGACTGCCCCACAAAAATGGATGTGCCGTCACTTAAAAGTGCGGTTAATTTTTCCATATTTTTTCCGGTTTCAGCTGAAATGATGATGGTCTGATAACCAATATCACGGTAAATCTGTAATTGGCTTTCCACTTCTTGCTCTTGCTCGGCATCCAGTAAATCGCCTTTATTCACCACAATGACAGGTTCGATCCCCGCATTTTCACACACCACTAAATAACGATCGATAATATTGAGTGAAAGTACCGGCACCACCGCAGAAACAATAATAATACGATCGATATTGGCCGCAATCGGTTTCAACCCATCATAGTAATCAGGACGAGCAATTTCATTTTGTCTTGGGTGAATAGCTTCAATCACCCCACTCACGCCTTGAAGCTGTTCATTGCCTTGTCGCCAAATCACTTTGTCTCCAACCACGAGACTAGAAAGTGTACGACGTAAATTACAACGGAAAATTTCGCCTTGTGCATTTTCCACATCTGCATGAACCGAATAACGCGTAACGACTACCCCATCTTGGCTTTCGCCTAGCATATCATCTTGCCATTCCACTTCTTTCTTCTTGTGACGATACAAGGCTTTCGCGTTATTTGATTGAATTCGACGAGTTTGATTTTGCGTTAGTTTACGTTTGCTCATAGAGTGCGGTCGTTTTTTCCGATGTTTTTCGTTAAAATAAACGGGATTAAAAATATTTATAGGATACCTTATATTATGCAATTAGATAAACAAAATCTGATTTGGATCGATTTAGAAATGACAGGATTAGATCCTGAAAAAGAACGCATTATTGAAATCGCGACCATTGTGACCGATAAAGATCTCAATATTTTAGCTGAAGGACCTGTGATTGCGGTGCATCAAAGTGATGAATTATTAAACAAAATGTCGGAATGGTGCGTAAAAACCCACACAGCAAATGGCTTAGTTGACCGTGTTAAAGCGAGCAAACTCACCGAACGTGCAGCAGAATTACAAACATTAGATTTTTTAAAACGTTGGGTACCGAAAGGTGCTTCACCGATTTGTGGCAACAGCATCGCACAAGATAAACGCTTTCTTTATAAATATATGCCTGATTTAGCGGATTATTTCCACTATCGTCATGTGGATGTCAGTACATTAAAAGAATTGGCTTCTCGCTGGAAACCAGAAATTTTAGATGGATTTAAAAAAGGCAATACTCATTTAGCGCTTGATGATATTCGTGAATCAATTAAAGAGTTAGCTTACTACCGTGAGCACTTTATTAATCTAGGTTGATGAAAACTTAGGCAAACTCAATGATTTGCGAAATCTGCGCTTGCGTTGAATAAATTTTTTCGTATAATGTTGCCTCATTCACCAATGTGAAATGCGGGAATAGCTCAGTTGGTAGAGCACGACCTTGCCAAGGTCGGGGTCGCGAGTTCGAGCCTCGTTTCCCGCTCC